>CAYHEL010000115.1:0-7575 GCA_964355415.1 uncultured Verrucomicrobiota bacterium
TTTGATCCCGAGGGCGCCAAGATGGTCAACGATATCATGACCAAGGCGAAGGCCAAGGGCGTCAAAATTCATCTGCCGGTGGACTATCTTTGCGGGGACAAATTTCCCAAGGACGCCTCGATGGAGGTGGCCGTCAAGCCTGCCGATGACCAGTCTGGAATTCCGGTTGGTTGGCTGGGTCTGGATGTCGGGCCGAAATCCAATGCCATTTTTGCTGAAGTCATTGCCCGGGCCAAGACCATCATCTGGAACGGTCCGGCGGGTGTCTTTGAGGATCCGAGGTTTGATACGGGAACCCGGGTCATGTCGGATGCCATTGCCAAGGCGACGGCGGCAGGCGCAGTCTCGGTTGTCGGCGGTGGCGATACCGCCACCGCAGCCAAGAAGTTCAAGGTCGTGGATAAGGTTACCCATTGCTCCACCGGCGGTGGAGCCAGTCTTGAATTGCTCGAGGGTAAGGCGCTGCCGGGAGTGGCCGCGCTGAGTGAAAAATGACGTATGATCCAATAACCAATCGCTGAAAACCCATATCAATTAACCCCTAACGGTTGTCACTATGCGCAAAAAAATCGTTGCCGGTAACTGGAAGATGAACAAACTTGTTGGCGAGGCCGTGTCCTTGGCAGAAGCCGTGAAGGCGAAACTCGCCGACAGGTCAACCGTCGAAATAGTTCTGTGTCCCACGTTTACGGCCTTGAAGAGTGTCGGCGATGCAGTGGCTGGAACCCAGGTCAAGCTGGGCGCCCAGAACATGCACTGGGAAAAGGATGGCGCCTTTACGGGCGAAATTTCCGCCGATATGCTTCGCGACGCGGGTTGCCAGTATGTGATCCTCGGGCACAGTGAGCGGCGCCAGTTCTTTGGTGAGACCGATGTCGGCGTAAATCGCAAGGTCAAAGTCGCGCTCGCGGCCAACCTGACCCCGATTGTCTGCGTGGGCGAGACTCTGGAACAGCGTGAGGCTGATCAGACTGAGGATGTTGTGACAACCCAGATTACCAGGAGTCTGGCCGGGTTGGACGAAACGGGGTTCCGGCACATTGTGGTGGCTTACGAACCTGTGTGGGCAATAGGTACAGGGCGCACGGCAACTCCGGCTCAGGCGCAGGATGTCCATGCCCTCATCCGGCGTGTGCTTTCTAAACTGAGTAATCCAGGCGCGGCACAGGCTGTGCGAATTCAGTATGGCGGCAGTATGAAACCCGCCAACGCCAGGGAGTTGATGTCTCAGCCGGATATTGACGGCGGATTAATCGGAGGCGCCGCATTGGACGCGGCGTCCTTTATTGCCATTGTTGAGGCGGCAGGCTAAAGTACTCGGTCTGAAAAAGGAGGATGCTCATGTTACATGGATTGTTGATATTTATTGAAGTTATTTCGGCTCTGCTGCTGGTAGGATTCATTCTGTTACAGAAGACCAAGGATGAGGGGCTAGGCCTCGCCTTTGGCGCAGGGGTGGGCGAAACGCTTTTCGGCTCGAGAGCCGGGAATGTGCTGACCAAGATCACCATTGGCCTGGCCGTCGTCTTTTTGGCCGACACCCTGTTGCTGGGGTATCTGTCCTCAGGTACCGTCTCGACCGGTTCGATCACGGATCGATTGCCGACATCCGCCCCGCTTCAACGTAATTCGGGTTCTGTTCCCGGACTGCCTGCATCCATGCCGACTCCCGCGGCAATCCCGGCGCCGAGTGACGCGGCTGTGGCGACTCCGGTCGCTCCGGCGCCGACACCCGTTCCGGCGCCTTCCGCGCCTTGAGGACATGAAGCGAAACGGCAGGGGGCTTCCTTGGTTCAGTTCAGGGTGGCTCCTTTTTGTTTGTCTTGTGTCTGTATTTCCCGCTTTGCTTTGCGCGGAGACTGTTTTTCATGCCGAAACAAAACGGATTGCCGGGTTTGACCCTGCCAAAATCAGCGATCTACCCTCGATTCAAGCCGTCAGCAAGATGTACGAGGGATTGGTTCAGTACGCCTATCTTGATCGACCGTACCGGGTTGAACCTTGTCTTGCCGAGGTCATGCCCGCCATTTCCGAGGATGGAATGATTTATACATTCAGGATCCGGCGGGGAATCTATTTTCAGGATGATCCCTGTTTCACAAACTCGGCGGGAAAGGGGCGTGAACTCGCGGCGTCCGACTTTGTCTATGCGATCAAACGCGTTGCGGATCTCAAGGTGGCGTCGCCGGGGTACTGGGTTTTTCGAGATCGAATCGTTGGACTCGATGAATTCCGGGATCACTCGGGTGCAGGAGACACTGACTATAACGTCCCCGTTGCTGGGCTTGAAACGCCTGACCCCCATACACTCCGGATTCATCTTAAACGTCCCTGTCCCGCTTTGCTTTGGATCCTTACCATGAACTACGCCTATGCGGTGCCCCGAGAGGCGGTCGAATTCTACCGGGATGACTTTGTCTCTCACCCGGTGGGAACGGGGCCCTATATCCTGAAATCACAAATTCATAATTACCGTCTGGAATTTTCCGCGAATCCGAAATGGAAGGAAACAGGACGGCGGGATCTTTATCCCGGAAGCGGGGCGCCTGAAGACTTGGCGGCAGGTCGGCTGAACGGGGCGGGGAAACCGATGCCGTTTGTTGATAGAATTGTGCAGGTCGTGGTGTCCGACGCCTCCACGCAATGGTTGCTGTTTCTCGCCGGACAGTTGGAGGTGACGGCACTGACACGTGACAATTGGGATGCGGTGGTGACACAGGACCGGAAACTGGTTCCACGATTGGCCGCGCGTGGGATCGTGATGGATGCCAATCCATCCATTGATACGGCCTACATTGGGTTTAATATGGAGGATCCTGTTCTTGGAAAAAACCGGTTCCTGCGCCAGGCCATGCAGTCCGCCTTTAACCGGGATCGGTGGGTTGCGTTTCAAAATGGACGGGTCGTTCCCGCCGTGAGTCCGATTCCTCCGTCTCTCAAGGTCTCGGAGAAGAACGAGAGTTACTTTCCTTATGATCTTGGGCGGGCCCGGGACTTGATGGTCAAGGCCGGATACCCTGACGGGAAGGATCCCGCAACCGGAAGGCGGCTGAATTTGACCCTCGAACTGGGTGCGGGAGATTCAGAGACCCGAGAAATGGCGGAGGTGTTGGCGTCGTTTATGGAGCCTATCGGAATTGTGATTACGCCGAGTTTCAATAATTGGCCTTCCTTTCTGAAAAAAATAGACCAGCGGCGGGCTCAGATGTTCTATCTGTCGTGGATGGCCGATTATCCCGATCCTGAAAACTTCCTGCAATTATTCTATGGTCCCAACGGCACGCCAGGCGCAAACCGTTGCAATTACCGGAATGCGGAGTTTGACCGGCTTTATGATGAGGCCGTATTACTTCATGATGAGACGAAAAGGAATGAAACCTATGCCCGTATGGAGCGGATTGTGAAGGAAGACTGTCCCTGGTTGTTTCTCCACCATTCCATGACCGTCATTTTGCGTCATCCCTGGCTGGTGAATTATAAACCACATGATTTCCCGTTTGGGATGGGAAAGTACTACCAAATCGGCTCCCGGCCTTGAGAATACGGGCCCGTTCTTACCTGTCTTTTCAATTGAGTTTGTGAATGAAAAACGCCAACATTCTGCACGTTTGGTTTTGATCCGGAGAATTATCAGAGAGGGTACCATGAGTGTGACCGAAGACATTGAACGAAGTGTGACTCAGAGTGCCGGAACCATTTCAGGATTGAAGGCTTTCTCGGCCGTCATCGCGGCTGCGGGAACCGGCATCGTGCAGGCGCTCAAGGCTGGAAACAAGGTGCTAATGGCCGGGAATGGCGGAAGCGCCGCAGAGGCGCTCCATATGTCCGAGGAATTGGTCGGCCGGTTCAAGTCGAATCGGATTCCGCTTCCCGGGATTGCCCTTGTGGCGGATGCAACGGCCCTGACGTGCATAGGCAATGACTTTGGTTTTGATTTTGTGTTCAGCAGACAAATCGAAGGATTGGGCAAGCCGGGGGATATTCTGGTTCTGTTCAGCACGAGCGGGAATTCCGAGAATCTTATCCAGGCACTTGAGTCTGCGCATAGAAAAGACATCCGGACGGTTTGCCTTCTCGGGCGTAACGGCGGCACGTTGGCGGGTAGGGGAACATGGCAAATTATTGTGCCGGGCGAGGAGACTGCCCGTATTCAGGAGGCTCATCAGGTCATTCTTCATATTCTTCTCGAAATGGTCGAAAACGCTTATGTCACATCCTCATGAACGTGTTTGTTTCAGGCCCCCTGATGTTCAGGGATGTGGTCAAGGCGGTAACAGGCAAAACGTTTCACGTTCAATTCGGACAATTGAACGGTTACGCCCAGTTTCTGCTTGCGGATGAGGGGCAATCCGCCCTGATTCCATTTCCGGATCGCGTTGTAACCGGGGTCGTGTATCGGGACGTGGATGACACGTCTCTCCTGAAACTGGATGTGTTTCAGGGAGGGCGGTTCGAGCGCCGGGAGGTATCGATCGAGTCCGAGAACGGGGAATGGCTTGAAGCAGAAGCGTATGAACTAAACTTGAACCACAAGAATTTGCTTGCGGCCCATGAGTGGGATGAGGATGAGTTTCGGGAAAAGCATCTAAAGAAGGTTGTGGCAGCGTGTCTGAAATCAACTTAAACAAAGACGGAGCGGAGTTTTCGGACAGCCTGTCGGATCGTTGTTCATTCTCCCAGTTGTGCCGGAAGATAGGCCGGTCTCCTCATACGATCCGTAATTGCCAGACCAAGTTGGGTCTCTATATCCCAAGGGACTCGGAAGGCTATTCCAGTGCGTATCGGATATTTCTGGAAACGATCATTATCCTGAGGGCATTTTCTGTTCCTCTGGAAGATATTGCCGAACTGTTTGAGTCGGAGAAACGGATTCTGAGGTTTCTCAGGGTTGATACACTGACGATGTCGCCGACCTGGTATCTGGATCAATGCGGACGGAATGATGAGTCCTCAAATCGGTTGCTTCTTACCAATCAGGATCTGGGCGGTTCAATTTCGGAAGGGGGAGTGCAGTTTCATCTCGATTTCCGGGGCGCTCATGGAGAACTATTCTCCGGAGCAGAAATGGGGCAGGATGCCCGGCGTGTGATGGCGGCCTATGAAAACCGGCTGGAGAAGGTGCGGAGCCGGGTAAAAACCGAGGAATTTGTGTTGCGGCGCGCCCTGGCCTGGTCTGCACAGTGGGAGAATTGAGGCTGGATGACTGAATTCGGAAATGGGATGGGGAGGAATAGTGTGAAGAGGGATGCGGTGAAGTCGGAGGTGTTCGGCACGTTGGACGACGGTCGTGAGGTGTATGTCTATACTCTGACCAACGGGGCAGGGGTCGAAGTCCGTATCATCAACTATGGTGGTATTGTCCTGTCTCTCAAGGTTCCGGATCGCAATGGAAGAATGGGGGATGTTGTTCTGGGATATGACAGTCTGGATGGGTATGCCGATAATAGCCAGTATTTCGGATGCCTGGTTGGGCGCTTCGGGAACCGGATTGCCGGCGGCACATTCGTCTTGAATGGGAAGACCTATACCTTGGCCGCCAACAACGGCGTGAACTCACTCCATGGGGGCGTCAGGGGCTTCGACAAGAGGGTTTGGGCGGCAACCACGAAAATGACTTCCAATGGGCCGGCGCTTGGCCTTAACTATGTCAGTCAGGATGGCGAGGAGGGTTACCCCGGCACCCTGTCTGTTACGGCCGTTTATACGTTGACGGAGGATAATGAATTGGCGCTGGATTTCACAGCCGTGACCGACAAGGACACCGTGGTGAATCTGACGCACCATTCCTATTTCAATCTGGCCTGTCAGGGACATGTTCTGGATCATGTTGTGACTTTGTATTCCGACCAGTTTACGCCGGTCAATGAAGCCCTCATTCCGACAGGGGAGTTGCGTCTGGTTCAAGGGACTCCCTTTGATTTCAGAACGCCTGAAAGGATTGGCGCGCGGATCAACGCTCCTGACCAACAGATCAGGTATGGCGGTGGATATGACCATAACTGGGTGTTGAACAAACCCGCCCGAAAGTTGGGGTTGGCCGCGACCGTTGAGGAGCCGGTCTCGGGTCGGATTATGGACGTACTCACGACAGAACCCGGCATGCAGTTCTATACAGGCAATGGCCTTGACGGAACCCTGGTTGGCAAAGGTGGCTGGATTTACAAGGCGCATAGCGGGTTATGCCTGGAACCCCAGCACTACCCGGATTCACCCAATCAGCCCTCTTTTCCCACCACGACCCTGAAACCTGGCCAGACTTACACCCACACCATTCTTTACCGGTTTTCAGCCTCACACAACCGCCGTAGGCCCAAGCCGGAATGAATCGGATTACTTCGCGGTGGCCTTGTCCTCAGGGATGCGCATTCCGTAGAATGACCGATACACGAATATCAGGGCGATGAAAAAGATTACGCCGCCGATCATGTACTTCGTCTGAACATTGGTCATGGCCACGGCGATTTCAGTCGCGAGCAGACCGAACAGAGTTGTGAATTTGATGATCGGGTTCATGGCCACCGATGAGGTGTCCTTGAAGGGGTCGCCAACCGTGTCACCCACCACCGTCGCCGCATGCAATTCCGTTCCCTTGGCGCGCAGATCGACCTCAACGATCTTCTTGGCATTGTCCCAGGCTCCACCGGCATTGGCCATGAATATGGCCTGATAAAGGCCGAAGAAGGCGATCGAGATCAGGTAGCCGATGAAGAAGAACGGATTGAAGAAGGCCAGAGACAAAGCGAAGCAGAACACGGCCACGAAGATGTTGAACATCCCCTTCTGCGCGTAAATCGTGCAGATCTTGACCACTTCCTTGCTGTCCTCAATGGACGCCGTTGCGGCGTTGAGATTCATGTTCTCCTTGATATACACCACGGCCCTGTAGGATCCGGTCACCACGGCCTGCGTCGCCGCACCGGTAAACCAGTAGATCACGGCACCGCCCATCAGGAGACCCAGCACCACTTCCGGTTGCACCAGCGAGAGCTTACCGATGACGGTGGTGATACCCGCGGTGAGTTGCGCGGAGGTAAGGTGCTCGCCAAGGGCGCTTCCCGCAAGGCGAACGGCCTCACTCTTGCTGAGCATGATGATAATGCCGAAGATCATGGTTGTGGCGCCCACAACAGCAGTTCCGATCAACACGGGTTTAGCCGTGGCCTTGAAGGTGTTGCCCGCACCGTCGTTGCGCTCCAGGTTGAGCTTGGCATTCTCGAAGTCCGGTTTGAACCCGAAGTCCTTCTCAATCTCCTTTTCGATGCCGGGAATCGATTCAATGCGGCTCAGTTCGTAAACGGACTGAGCGTTGTCGGAAACCGGGCCGAAACTGTCGACCGCGATGGTCACCGGGCCCATGCCCAGGAAGCCGAATGCGACCAGACCGAAGGCAAAGATCGGGGCCGCGAATGCATACTCCGCCGGCAACAGCGCTGACAACGCGGGATTCAAGGTGGCAATTAACACCGCAACCAGCATCAAAACGAGCATCGTGAGACCTTCCCAAAATGCCGAGAAATTGCCCGCCACAAAACCGGACAGGATGTTCAGGGAGGCGCCGCCCTGCTTGGACGCTGT
>CAYHEL010000116.1:0-7554 GCA_964355415.1 uncultured Verrucomicrobiota bacterium
GCCATCCGCACCGAGAATGCGATTCGTTTTGAGGTGATACAGCATGAGGTTGAGGTCATCCAGCGCTCCTTGTTGCGTATCTCGGAAGTTCTGACCAGCGCCGCCGAAGCCGGGAAGAAGCCCTGAGCGGTTGCGAACGATGCCTAGACGGCGAACGCACCAGGCCTTTTGGGGTGGATGGTTATGAGTAGTCGTCATAAAGCCGCGGGACTGGTTGGGCTCGCCGTCGTGGGTTCCCGGATTCTGGGACTCGTTCGCGAACAGGTATTGGCCGCCATGTTTGGGGCGGGAAAATGCCTGGATGCTTTTTTGGCCGCCTTCCAGATTCCGAACCTGTTACGGGATCTTTTTGCGGAAGGCGCGTTGTCCACCGCCTTTACCACGACGTTCACCAAGACACTTGAAAAAGAGGGGGAACCCCCTGCCTGGCATCTGGCGAGCCTGCTCTTTAGCGCCATGATCCTGCTGATGGGCGGAATTTGCGTCGCGGGGATTGTGGCGAGTCCGTTGCTGGTTCACATCACTAACTTCGGGTTTCATGAGGTTCCGGGGAAATTTGAGTTGGCCGTCCGATTGACCCGGATTCTGTTCCCGTTCATCCTGCTTGTCTCGCTGGCCGCCGTGGTCATGGGGATTCTGAATGCGCGCTTCATCTTTGGTCTTCCGGCGTCAGCCTCGACCGTGTTTAACTTGGTGTCCGTGGTCAGCGGGATCTGTCTGGCCTTTGTCTTTGATCCCCAGGAGAGTTGGCGGCATCCCCACTTTTCAGAGAGGGCGCTGTATGGGGTAACAATCGGGGTCATGCTGGGAGGAATGGCCCAGTTGGGAATGCAGATTCCCGCCCTGTGGAAGTTGGGTTACCGGTTTCATTGGGAACTGGATTTCAACAACCCCCGCCTGCGCCAAGTCTGGGCCCTGGCCTGGCCCAGCATGATTGCCGGCGCCGCCGTCCAGGTGAACGTTCTGGTCAATGGCATGTTTGCCTCGGAGATCAATGGGGCGCGCGTCTGGTTAAACTGCGCGTTCCGGCTCATGCAGTTTCCGATCGGGGTGTTCGGAGTGGCCATCGCAACCGTGACGCTCACGGCGGTGGCGCGGCATCATGCCCGCGCGGAGATGGAGTCGGTCGGCAAAGCCATCGAGGAATCCTTGCGGTTGTCCTTCTTTCTGACCCTTCCTGCCACGGTGGGCCTTGTGGTTCTGGCGCCGGATATCATCCGGGTTATCTATGAGCACGGGCAATTCAATTCTGCCGATACGGCGTTGACGGCCGATGCCCTCCGCGCCTTTTCGATCGGACTGTCCGGATACGCGGCGATCAAAATTTTGACTCCGTGTTTCTATGCGTTGGATCGGCGCCGGATCCCGTTGAATGTCAGTCTGGTGGGGATTGGGATCAATGTGGTGATGAATTTCACCCTGGTTAAGGTTTTCCACATGGGGCATGTGGGATTGGCCGCCTCCACCGGATGTCTCGCACTGGTGAATTTTATCCAACTCGCCCTTTACCTGCGACGGGATGTGATCTATGGCCGCGTTTCAACCTGGTTCCGGTTCATCCTCTCGGTCGGTTTCCCAGCCCTGGCGTGCGGCGTGACGGTGTATTTCCTTAAACACGAACTTGCCGGTTGGGGACAGTCCTTCCCGTGGTTGGTGGGCGCATTGGGGGGCGAGATCGTGGTGGGAGGTCTTGTGTTTTTCGGTTTGACCTGGGTCTTGCGGGTCAATGAAACCCATACGTTTGTCGCCATGATCCGTCGGAAGGTGATGGGGGCATGACGAAGCCGCTGATCCATGGCCTGTCACGGCAAGAACTGGAAGAGTCCTGCAAAGAGATGGCGATTCCGGCTTACCGGGCCGGGCAGATTTGGATCTGGCTCTACGGGCAACGGGTGGCGGCGTGGACGGACATGAAGAATCTGCCCGCCTCCCTGCGGGAAGGACTGGCCGGGCGATTTGAGATCGTCCCCGTGACGCTCCTGAAAATCGAGGGAGCGCCTGAAAGCACTCGGAAAATTCTCGTTGGTCTCTGGGATGGCGAGTGCGTCGAGGAAGTCCTGATTCCCGCCCGTGACCGGAAGACGGTTTGCGTGTCGAGCCAGATCGGATGCCGGTTTGCGTGCGCCTTCTGCGCCAGCGGGAAGGAAGGGTGTGTCCGGAGTCTTGAGGCGGGGGAAATCGTAGGTCAGGTCTTGCTGGCGTGGCGCGAATACGGTGACCGCCCGTCCAATATTGTATTTATGGGAATGGGCGAGCCCTTTGACAACTACGATGCCGTGCTCAAGGCGGTCAGGATTCTGAACGATCCGGACGGGATTGCGATCGGGGCGCGTCACATCACGATCAGCACCAGTGGTGTGGTGCCGGGAATCGAGCGGTTGGCGGGAGAGGGGCTTCAGGTGGAATTGTCCGTGTCGCTGCACGCGCCTGAAAGTGAGTTGCGCAGCAAACTCATGCCGGTCAACCGCCGTTATCCCCTGCCGGATCTGCTGGCCGCCTGTCAGCGCTTTGCCGCCGCGACGAAACGGCTCATCACCTTTGAATATACGCTGATCCGCGGGGTTAACGATAGCCGTCAGCAGGCCCGGGCGCTGGCGAAGTTGCTCAAGCCGATTCCCTCCCGGGTGAACCTGATTCCCCTGAGTCCGGTGGAGGGGTTTGACGGACAGGCTCCGGCGCCGGAAACAGGGGTGATGTTTATCGATATCCTGGCCCGGTCTGGAATTAATGCCACCCTGCGCGTGTCCAAAGGAACAGGCATCGATGCCGCGTGCGGACAGTTGAGGAGGAGGAGTCGGAACGTGATTAATGAAAATTAACGAACAGAGTAATTCGCGGGTCGTGGCGGCCGAGATGATTGGCCGCTGGATGGAGACGGCCGAGTTTCCCGACCGCATGATGAATCGCGTGGGAGCGGATCGCGCGTTTATGATGGAGGTTGTATACGGTGTTGCGAAGTGGAAACGGGAACTGGAATGGGTGCTGAAGCAATGCATGAAGCAGATGCCCGGTATTCCGCTTCGCGCCCACATGATGGTCGGCCTTTACCAGATCCTGCACATGGATTCGGTGGAGCCCTATGCGGCGGTGAACGAAACGGTGGCGGCAGTGAAGGTCTTTGCCTCGCAGACGGATGCCAATTTTACCAATGCAGTGCTGAGGCGGGTGCTCCGGGAAAAGGCGCAGGTCATTGCCGCCCTGAATGCCCAGCCGCCCGGGATCCGCTTGTCGCACCCGGAGATTCTTGTCAAACGGTGGAGTGCGGCTTTTGGCAACAAGGACACGGAAGCCCTGTGCGAGTGGAACAACCGTCGTGCACCGGTCATTCTGCGGGTGAATACGCAACGCATCCAGATGGGGGACTTTCGGGATCGGCTGGCATCCTCGGGAATTCGCACGGAGTCGTCTGCTTTTGACCCCGCCCGGTTTTGCGCCCCGATGCGCGGAATCAGGGTGGAGGACATCCCCGGCTTTGAGGACGGTTGGTTCATGGTGCAGGATCCCTCGACCCTCATGGCCGTGGAGATGCTGGATCCGAAACCCCAGGAACGTATTCTGGATGCCTGTGCGGCGCCGGGCGGCAAGACGGTGGCGATTGCCGAACTCATGGGGGGCGGGGGAACGCTCACGGCGATGGATATTCATGCCGACCGGATGGGATATCTCAATGATAATCTGGCCCGGATGAGTCTGGATGGCGTTCGAATTATCGAGGGCGATATGAGTGAGTGCCGACGGGGGGGGACCGGAGTTCCCGAGTTGGCCGGGTTGCTTTTTGACGGTATTCTCCTGGACGTTCCCTGCACCAATACGGGGGTGTTGCGGAGGAGGGCGGATGCCCGGTGGCGTTTTTCTTTGGAGCGTCTGGGCAAAGTCTGCGAAACCCAGCGGCTGATCCTGGACGGCGCCGCACAACGGCTCAGGGTTGGAGGGCGCATCGTCTACAGCACGTGCAGTCTTGAGGCGGAAGAGGATGAATCCTTGATCACGGCATGGCTGAAAGACAATCCGAACTTTGAACTGGTCAGGCAGCGAAAACTTTTTCCGCCCAAAGACGGGACGGATGGGGCCTTTGCGGCTTTGTTAAAGCGAACGGCGTGATATGGTTTGCGAGACGAGTACCACTCTGTCGGGCACAGGTTGCGGATAATCTCTGAGAAACGAAAGATTTTGTCATGAAACATACGGTGGCGGAGTTTTGTACGGGTGGAGGGGGGCAGGCTCTAGGTCTCGAAATGGCGGGTTTTCAATGCGTTCTCGCTGTGGAGATCGATCAGGATTGTTGCGCCACATTGCGCATGAACCGGCCTCAGTGGAATACGGTGAAGGCTGATATGCGCCATTTTGATGGAAGTTTATATAAAGGAGTGGACCTGTTTGCCGCAGGGGTTCCTTGCCCTCCGTTTTCCATTGCAGGCAAACAACTTGGTGCGGATGATGACCGGGATATGTTCCCTACGGCACTGAATTTAATTGCGCAAATGGAACCGAGAGCAGTCCTGTTGGAGAATGTTCCCGGATTTGCTTCGGACAAGTTCAAGGAATACAGACGTGATCTATTCGTGAAACTCGCCAAGATGGGGTATCAATCTGATTGGCGTGTCCTCCAGGCGGCTGATTATGGTGTGCCGCAGTTGCGTCCCCGGTTTGTTCTCGTGGCACTCCGTCCAAAGGACGCGGAGTTTTTTCTATGGCCAAAACAAAACCAGCAACGTCCGACTGTCGGCCATGTTTTGGCCGACCTCATCGCATCAAACGGGTGGCGTGGCGCGGGTAAATGGGTCGAACGCGCCAACGTGATCGCCCCTACGGTTGTTGGCGGATCAAAGAAGCATGGAGGACCTGATCTAGGTCCGACTCGGGCAAAGAAACAATGGCGTGGATTGGGAGTCGATGGCATGGGACTTGCGGATACGGCGCCATTGGATTCTTTCCATCACGAAGGATGTCCCCGGTTGACCGTTCGAATGGTTGCGAGGATTCAGGGGTTCCCGGATAATTGGATCTTCAGTGGAGGCAAAACAGCCTCTTACCGACAAGTTGGCAATGCCTTTCCTCCGCCTGTTGCGAAAGCCGTTGGTTCTTCAATCCATGATGCTCTGACGCGGAGAAATTCCGCCACAATTTATCCAGCATCAGCCGCTATTGAGTTGCGGTTGTTTGACGCCAAAAATCTTCCCGTTGACAGTTTAGTTAATCAAGCCAACAAAAGGGGTCGTTATGAAAAGCAAAGCACTGATTCAAGTGGCAAGGGGGGAATTTCACGCCGCGTTAATGGGAAAGGTTCTTACTCTCGGCGAAGGAAGGATTCCAAGTAATGCCGACAAGAATAACAATGCGAGTGTCAAGATAGCGTATGCCATTCTGGAGCAGATTGGTGTCGGGAATAATGCAAAACGCTTGGCTGCGCAATCGGCGGGCAATGAGTTTGAAGAGGTTTGTGCGACGTTTCTCGAAAGAACGTTTTTGCGACTGAAGCACATCAGGCCTGGAGAGTGGAAAATATTTCGTATCGCCCAAGGTTCCCGTGAAGGGCTTGCCCGTTTCGAGCAATATGCGCATCTGTCCTCGCTTGCTGATGCGTGCAAGCAATTGCCCCAACTCAAATCAGTATTAGGGACTGACTACATCATCTCTCCTGACGTGGTCGTGATTCGCATTCCGGAGCCCGATAGTAAGATCAATAAACCATGTGTCATTGTTGATAATGCTACCGCTCTGTTGACGTCGTTGCGATCCCATAATAATTCGCTTCCGCTGATCCACGCGAGTGTGTCATGCAAATTCACTTTGCGAAGCGACCGTGCGCAGAATGCCCGCTCTGAAGCGTTAAACCTTATCCGCAATAGAAAAGGCAGAGTGCCCAATATTGCAGTCATGACTGCGGAACCTCTTCCGAGCCGTTTATCTTCTCTGGCGCTTGGGACGGGTGATATTGATTGCGTGTATCATTTCGCCTTGCCAGAACTCAAAAATGCTGTCGAAGCGCTGGGAAATGATGATACGCGGGAGTTGTTATCAATCATGATTGAAGGTAAAAGACTTCGTGATATTTCCGATCTTCCTCTTGATCTTGCCATATGAAAACAAATGACCCCAAAAAGATGATGGAATCGTTTCAGGCTGATTTATGCGTGGTGGGGGGGCGTGTTCGCCTTGGATGTGAAAAATGTCGGGGCGCAGCCTAAAAACAACTTGAAGTTGTGTAAAATGCGCCAATTGTGATAAAAAGTCGGGTTATGCAAAAACCGAAGGGATAAGAGAGCATGAAAGACATTGCTGTTACTGACGTTCGGAATTTCGTGTTGATGGGGCATACGGCCAGTGGGAAGACTACTCTGGTTGATGCGCTGCTTTACAAAATGGGGGCCAATGACCGCCTTGGGTCCGTGGACCAGGGAACCAGCATGGCGGACTACACGGACGAGGAGAAGTCCCACAAGACAACGGTTTACGCAAAGTCCTTCAGCGGTCTCTACAAGAGTACCGATGGCCACAACATGGATATCGAGTTCTTCGACACCCCCGGTTATGCGGATTTCTTTGGTCAGGTGATCCAGGCCAGCCGTATTGCCGGCGCTGCGCTGATTACCGTGGATGCCCATGCCGGCGTCCAGGTGGGAACCCTGAAGGCTTGGAAACAGGCCTCGGCTCTGGATATTCCCCGCGCCATCGTTGTGACCGGGTTGGATCGGGAGAATTCCCCCTTTGACAAGGTTATGAACGAAATCAAAGAGACTTGGGGTGATCGCTGCATTCCTGTTCTGATCCCCCTTCCGGACAGAAGTGCCGTGGTTGATGTGCTGGCGTCCACCGATGTGCCTGCCTCCGTTACCGATGCCGTCAAGGAGGCCAAGAATGCCCTGGTTGAGATGGCGGCGGAAACGGATGATACGCTGATCGAGAAATACCTGGCCGGGCAACCCCTGACGGCTCGCGAAATTGCCGATGGATTGCGCCATGCCGTGTTTGATCGCAAACTGGTTCCGGTCTTTTCCTGCATGGCTTTGAAGGCTATCGGGGTGGGCGAACTGCTTGACGGGATTGCCCGTTTCTTTCCCTCGCCGGCCGACCGCCCCTTCAAGGATTCTACGGGCAAGCCGGTTGATACCTCGCCCTCCGCCCCTTTTGTCGGGTATGTCTGGCGCACGGTGAATGATCCCTTTATCGGACACGTGAGTTTTATCTACGTCTGCGGGGGCACCTTGAAGGCGGACACCGAGGTGTTGAATGTCAACAAGGACCAGAAGGAGCGGATTGTTCAATTTGCGGCGATCAACGGGAAGAAACAGGTTCCCATGGCCGAGGCTGAGGCCGGGGATATCGTTGCCATCGCCAAGCTGAAAGTGACGGGACTGGGTGATTCATTGTGCCAGGCTGGCGCCAAGGTGACCTTCGAACCCTTCGAGTTCCCGAATCCCGTCATGTGGTTTGCCGTGGCGGCCAAGACCCAGGGTGATGAGGATAAGATCGGAACGGCCTTGCACCGGTTGGCCGAGGATGATCCGACGATCCATGTGGAACGGCATGCTGATACGCATGAAACCATTCTGG
>CAYHEL010000117.1:0-4013 GCA_964355415.1 uncultured Verrucomicrobiota bacterium
GAGGCGGAGGCGCTTCCCATCCTTGCTCGCGGGGAGGCTCAGGATATGGCATGCCGCCTCGTTACGACCGGCCGGGTGGCCATGAACACATTGCTCCGGTATGCCCAGAGACGCCGTGTTGAACCTGTTAAAATATTCGGCGAAAAGTGGTCAACCAACGTCACAAATCAATAATTTGTGACGTTGGTTGATTGATTAATGGCTAAATCGTGATTGTGGCGCGTCAGTTGTAAGTTGTTATGGATAAACACATTGAATGTCTTTGTTGTGAATGGAGGATGGTTTGCGTACCCTGAACAGGGCTTGTTTCGAGAAGACCTGGATCGAGGCGGAGAGCAGGCGCCATCGGACTGGGAATACTTTCTTCGAGAAGAGTCTCTACGCCTTTGAACTGCTCGGCCGACTGAAGCAGGAGGGTCTCGACTTTGTATTCAAGGGTGGTACCAGTCTGCTTCTGCGATTACCCGATCCTCGCCGCCTTTCCATTGACGTGGATATTGTTTGCCGAGAGCCCGGTGAACACATTGAGCGCATCTTGAGGAAATGCGTGGAGGCGCCATTCACGGGGATGGAAGAGGACAAACGTCAGCATCATTATCCCCCCCGTCGCCGGCATTGGAATTTCTACTTCAATTCCATCAATCCCGAAGGCTGCCCTGAACCGTACGTTATCTTGGATGTCCTGGAGGAAGACTGCCTCTATCCCGACGTCGAGGATATCGAGATCCGGACCAAATTCTTTGCCGCCGACCACAGCATCCGTGTCCGTGTCCCAACGGTAGACAACCTGCTGGCCGACAAATTGACGACCTTTGCGCCCGAAACCATCGGCCGGAAATATGACGAAGCGCATCCCGAGAAGATGATCAAACATCTCTTTGATATCGGAGAACTTTTCAATGTTGCCGCGAGTCTTCACTCCTTGCACGATGTGTATGCCCGTATTGCGGCAGCCGAGATAGGGTATCGTGAGGGACGATGGACTGCGGATGCCTGCCTCGACAACACCATTGAGACTGCCAGACTCGTGACGGCGTTGGCCGTAAACCTGGAACTGGATCCCGACAGATGCCCCGTTATCCGCAGCGGGATTGAGGCTCTCCGCGGCCATCTGCTTGGGATCAATTTCTCAATAAACGATGCCGCTATCGCTGCCGGCAAAGCAGCTCTGCTCGCAACGGTGATCAAGCATGGTGCGACTGGCACACCTATGCGTGATCTGCGTTACAACAAGGCAGCTCTCGCGACTGTCCGCGAGGCGGCCCCCTTGGGTGATCCCGTTTTCGCCAAACTCGCCCAGGCTAGTCCTGAAACCTTCTACTATTGGCACCTGGCGGAAAACATGATGAGCGAATGAATTATCGTCCAAAACATCAACTGCCGCCGCCTTCAGTATGGCAGGAATTCGAGACTCTTTGTTTAGGACTTTGACACCTTGGCCGCGGTTGTGGATAACGGACCGAAGAATAGAGATTCGATTCATGGATATACAGGATTTACAGGATAAAGAGGTGGGGGGTATTTTTTTAAATTATCCTGTTTATCCTGCAAATCCATGTTAACCCTCTCGGTGGACTAGGAAAGGAAGAAGTAATGAGCAAATCTAAATCGATAGACGTATTGACCGATCCCGAGATCCAGCGGCATACCCAGCGGATCCTGGAGTTGCAAAAAGAGGAACGACAGGCGCGGGAGGAAATGGGGCGGATTGTGGCCGGGATTGGCGCCGAGCTGATCGCCGTCAAAGAGGCGCTCGACAGGACCCCGGAGAAGACCGACTGGCAACGCTGGTTGAAAGATCACGTGCATTACTCGATTGAGACCGCGCAGAATTATATGAGTGTGGCACGGTTCGCCAAAAAAAACGGAAGCGCTTCCGTTTTTCTTGAGTTGGACCCCACTGTTTTGTATCGCCTTGCCGCGCTTCCCGACGCGATCGCCGCCACACTCACTCCCGATACGCTGCTGACCGACCCGCGAACTGGGCGGCAAACCGCCCTCAGTCAGATGAGCACCCGTGAGTTGGACCGGGCACTCGACGCCTTGGAGGGCAAGACGGTCACGCAGAAGCCGAAACCGGCCGCCACGGGCGTCGCGTTGTCGGGGGTGACCCGTGAGGACGTTGCCGCCGACGCCCAGCGAATCATGGGCCTGCTGGCCGATCAACTGGCGGATATCCGTAAACGAAAGGGATCGTTGACCGGTGCCTCAAAACAACAGGTCCTGGAGGCGATCGAGCACCTGCGCGGCATCGTGTTGAAATGGCCTGCCTGGGCTACGCCCGCCACCAAGAAGAAATGAACAGATTGGGGTGACGCTTAATGATATCGTTCCTTACGGAAATAAAGAGAGATGGATGAACTCAGCATACTGATAACGTTTGCCGTTGGTTTGGCGGGAGCCTTGGTCTTTGGCTATATCGCCCTTCGGCTGAAGTTAGCACCAATCGTTGGCTACCTGCTGGCTGGCATTGCAGTCGGCCCTTTTACCCCCGGCGTTGTCGTCAACCACGTCATTGCCGAACAATTTGCCGAAATGGGCGTCATTCTGCTGCTCTTCGGCATTGGATTGCGTATTCACTTGCGTGAGCTGGTCGCGGTGTGGCGCGTGGCCATACCGGGCGCGTTGATACAAAGCACAGTATCGACGATCGCGCTGGCTGTGCTGCTGCATCTGATAGGTTGGAGTTGGACATCAGGATTCATACTTGGAATGGCCATTTCTGTGGCCAGTACTGTCGTCATGGCCGTGGTGTTGGCCGAGCGGAATGATCTACACGCCAAGATCGGTCATATCGCGATCGGTTGGACCGTGGTGGAAGACATCCTCACGGTCGCACTCCTGCTCCTCCTGCCCATCATCTTCGCCCCGGACAGGGCCGTTGGTCAGAGCGTCGGCGCTGTCCTCGGAATGGCCGGATTCAAAATCGCATGTCTGGTTGCGATCGTGGTGGTGTTGGGCAAATGGGTGATCCCCTGGGCCCTGGAGCGTATCGCAGGGACCCGCTCGCGAGAACTCTTCACCCTTGCAGTGCTGGTCCTCGCCGTGGGTATCGCGGTCGGCTCCGCCAAGATCTTCGGAGTATCAATGGCCCTGGGCGCTTTTCTCGCCGGACTGGCCGTTGGCCGTTCGGAGTTCGCCACCCGAGCGGCTAATGACGCATTGCCGATGCGTGACGCGTTTGCTGTGCTCTTCTTCGTCTCGATTGGCATGTTGTTCGATCCGCGGAGTCTGATTCAGGCTCCTCTGCTCATCGGCGTGGTGCTCTTCGTGGTGCTCGTGGTCAAACCACTGGCCACCGTGCTAACCGTGCGAGTACTCGGACAGCCCTTGGTGACAGCGATCCCAATTGGCGCAGCCTTTTCTCAAGTGGGTGAATTCAGCTTTATCCTCGGCTCGGTCGCTCTCGGCCTTGGACTCATTAGCGATGCCGGGTGGAATGCTCTGGTGGCCGCCTCAATCATCTCAATCGCTTTGAACCCCTATCTCTATCGGTGGGCGCGCCGAGTGGCGTCGGCGAAGCCGGCCCCGCCTGTTGATGTTAACGCAAGGATGCGTCCCTCGCTCAATCGCGACAGCTGTATCTTGATTGGCTATGGTCCGGTTGGAAGAATCGTCCATCAACTCCTCGTGAGACGTGGTGCGGACATTACGGTGGTCGATCTCAACCTTGACGCCACACGCCAATTACGCAACGCAGGTCACGCCGCGCTCTACGGCGATGCCCTGCAGCCGGGGACGCTCATTGAAGCGGGCATCGAAACGGCCGGCAGCCTCATCCTGAGCGCTGATATTGGTGACGCCGTTGAAATCATCCTGCATGCGCGCCTCCTCAATCCTGAGTTGCGCATTCTCGTTCGTTGCGCCCATCTGCGCGATGCGTCCGCGCTGCGTCGAGCGGGCGCAACTATCGTCGCCGTGGGTGAGGCTGAAGTCGGCGTTGCTTTGGCCGAAGCGGTGACGGAGGCTGACCGGATGGCTTCTGGCGATGCGGCCGACAATCGAGAAGCCAT
>CAYHEL010000117.1:4113-7509 GCA_964355415.1 uncultured Verrucomicrobiota bacterium
ATACAGGATTTACAGGATCAAGACGTGGGATGGTATTTTCCCAAATTATCCTGTTTATCCTGTACATCCATGTTAAGGGTTATGGAACGATGACTTGGATGTACTCGCCACCGTATTGGACGAAGTTTCCGAGTTCCGCCATCTCTGCAGCGGTTTTTGATGTTCCATACACACCAATCCCGCAGGTCATCCCCCAGTTGTAATCGTAGTCCCAATACCCTCCAATGGGCGTGGGCTTCGACCAGTCTATGCTTTTGAGGTAAGGGGCAAGTTCCGGCGGCATGATGGCTTGATTCACATCGGCCGGGTACCCTTTCTTATCAATGATGTATTGATTGATCGCGGCATCAATGATCCTTAAGTCGTTCTTGAATGCTGTGTTCTGCGCGCTAATCCTGGCTTTCTGAAAACTGGGAAGCGCCAGCGCGGCAAGAAGACCAATAATGGCAACCACGATCATGATTTCCACGAGCGTAAATCCAGAGGTGTGAGGATGTGAAATCGAACGATGCCTGTTCATCTTCATGAGACCTCTCAAAACTCGATTGGTGTGGCACCCCCAAGGGGAGTCGAACCCCTCTTAACAGGTTGAGAACCTGCTGTCCTAACCGATAGACGATGGGGGCATTTAGCCCGGAAAGAAGGTGCGAAATGTATACACTGACCAAGACCCCGTCAATCGTTATTTGCGCCCGTTTCAGACAAGGTCGCAGGCGTCCGGGGGCATCCAGTGGGCCTCCTTGCCCTCCCACTTCACATTGCACCCGATCGGGTTTGTCAGGGGAACGGACAGGGGGCGGCCCGCGAGATGATCGTCCAGTGCGTTGGCAAGATCGTTTTTGAAATCGGCCAAACCATATGTGCGTCCATCCGTCGCGGGTAGTGTGAAATCAGGCGCGTCTGAACCGAGTTGCAGCGTGAAAGCCATGGTGATCTCCTTTTTTCCGTTAAGGTCACTATAGACCCGGACGTTCCAACATGCAATAATGGGATATGAATTTTGAGAAGACAAAAGAGAGTATCAGGAATCGTGTGACGAGGTGGTTGAGTTTCTCAATACCCGTTTTGTTTCTGTCGGGAACAGTGCAGGCCCAGCAAAAGGAAAATCCTCCCGTGAATAGTATATATGACTTCAAGGTGAATCAAATCGACGGCGCTCCGGTCACGTTGGCGGAGTACAAGGGCAAGGTCATGTTGGTTGTCAATGTCGCCAGCCGCTGTGGATTTACCGGCCAGTATGCCGGGCTTCAGAAGCTTTACGAGACCTACAAGGATCGCGGTCTTGTGGTGCTGGGTTTCCCGGCCAATGACTTCCAGGGGCAGGAACCGAGAACAAACCCTGAGATTGCCCAGTTTTGTTCGCTTAAGTATCATGTCACCTTCCCGATGTTTGAGAAAATCGAAGTCACGGGCCGGAATCAGCATCCGCTCTATCGCTACCTCACTGACAAAACGACCAACCCGGAGTTCAGCGGCAAAGTCACCTGGAATTTCAATAAATTCCTGATCGGTCGCGAGGGTCATATTCTGGCCCGGTTCGGGAGTCGCGTTTCGCCCGATGACAAAGATCTCAAGGCCGCCATTGAGAAGGCCGTCGAAAAATAGCCGCCATAGAACCAGAAAAGAGGATGATTATGCCTGTTGAAATTGCGAACAATGTTTTTTGGGTGGGTGTAACGGACTGGGGTATTCGTCGGTTTCACGGGGCCGAACTGTCCGTGCATCGCGGCACAACGTATAATGCCTACCTGATCAAGGACGAAAAGACGGCCCTGGTTGATACGGTCTGGGGCCCTCATGCCGATGAATTTATCGCGAAAGTCAAAGCCGTGGTCGATCCCGCCACGATTGATTATGTGATTGTCAACCATTCCGAGCCGGATCATTCAGGAAGCCTTCCTGAATTAATGCGCCACTGTCCGAACGCCACCGTGGACGTCTCAAAGAACGGCGCGTTGAGCGTTCCCGGCCATTTCCATCAGAACTGGAACCTCAAGGTCGTGAAAACCGGGGATCGGCTCAACCTGGGAGCCAATGAACTGCTCTTTCTTGAGGCCCCCATGTTGCATTGGCCGGACAGCATGTTCACGTTTGTGTCAGGTGTCGACATCCTCATGCCGAATGATGCGTTCGGTCAGCATTATGCCACGGCGTTTTTGTTCAATGATCTGGTGGATACAAACGAGTTATATGCGGAGGCGCTCAAGTATTACGCCAACATTCTGACCCTTTACAGTGATAAGATCGCCAGGAAAATCGATGACATCGTGGCGCTCAATCTGCCCATCAAGATGATCGCGCCCAGCCATGGTGTGATCTGGCGGAAGGATCCGCTTCAGATTGTTAAGCAGTATCAGGTCTGGGCCCAGCAGAAACCCGAACGATCCGCCGTCATTATCTATGACACCATGTATATCGGCACTGCACGAATGGCGAAATCCATTGCCGAGGGATTGATCGAAAGCGGCGTGGACTGCAAAGTGTTTCATGTGGCGTTCGCGGATTCCAATGACGTGATGGTGGATATTTTCAAGGCCAGGTTGGTGGTCCTGGGGTCAGCCACGCACAACAACGGAATCCTGCCGTCCATGGCCAAGATGCTTGAGGAAATGCGCGGGTTGCGTTTCAAAAACAAAATTGGCGCGGCATTCGGCACCTATGGCTGGAGCGGTGAATGCGTCAAGGAGATTGAGGACATCTTGACGAAAGCCGCCATTCCCCTCGTGCGCGGGGGAATTCGTTTCAAATGGATGCCTTCCGACGCCGATCTCGAAACCTGCCGCGCGTACGGACGCGAGTTGGCGGTGGCCGTGAAAGCCTCCTGTTGAGTTGACTAAAAGAAGGCCTTGATGAGAAGGGATTCGGCGGCTTCGATCCAATCCCTCGACACGCTCCGGTTGGCGGGCAACTGAACCATGAGGCGGCGTGACGCCATTTTGTCATTCACGGAAACGGACGAATACCGATCAAGCAGGTGTTTCGGACAGCTTCGCATGATGGCAATCAGATCCTCCAGCAGATCCAGGGGTTCTTCGTCCTGAGGGCATAACACAAACTGGAGCAACGCATCCGGATCCCTTCGGATGCAGGCCTTGATAAACCGGCCCAGTATGGCGGAATGACCGAATAGATTGGCGCCCGAAACAAGATAGGCCCTTCGACTGCAGGCAGGCCTGCGCGCAACGTTGCCCTTCAGATCAACGGGAATCTGCTCCGGAAACAAGTCCAGGGTTTCACTTACAAATTGCGTGGTGGGAATATCGGAACGAAGTTTGGGGTGCTTCGCAATCAGCGATTCCACAAGACTGTAATCCCGGGCCTTCATGGTGCTGGTACGGGTGACGGCATAGGGGGGGCGGGCGAGCGCCTGAAGCAGCCAGGTCCGGCGTTTGTCGC
>CAYHEL010000118.1:0-7476 GCA_964355415.1 uncultured Verrucomicrobiota bacterium
TGTGCAGTGGCGACATGCGGCGATCACCCACGGGAACGTTCGGATGATTGAACCCGGCGCCATTGTCCCGCCACCCTCGCTCAGGGTAATTCTACGCCCGGATGAAGTCGTCCTTGCAGGCGCCCAATGGGCGGTGGATGGCGGCGCCTGGCAGAATAGCGGCGATAGTGTCCAGGGCCTGACGCCCGGAAGCCACACGGTCATGTATGAATCCGTTTCAGGGTGGACCAAGCCCGTGACCGAGACCCTTGTCCTGTCCAATGGTGTCGCCACAACGATGACGCGAACGTATATCGAGCAGGCTTCCCTCATTGTGCGGTTTGATGATGTGGCGAGTCCCACAGGGGCTGCCTGGCAGGTGAACGGGGGAGTGTGGTTGTCCAGCGGAATGGTCGTATCCAACCTCACCGCCGGGACGAATGTGCTGGCCTACAGGGAGGTGTATGGCTGGTTTGAACCTCCTGTTGAGTCTGTCTATCTTGCTCCCGGTCAGGCCCTGCAATTGCTACGTGAATATACGGTTAAGACCAGTGCTGTGTCCGTAGTGATCATCCCCACCAACGCGGTTCTGGCGGGCGCACAATGGCGTGTGGATGGAGGGGCCTGGAGGACTAGCGGCGAGTTGTCCACGGGGCTTTCGCTGTCACAACATCAGATTCAGTTTTCGGTGATGCCGCGCTGGATCTCGCCCCCCTCCATCAAGTTTACGCCGACGAATGAGGTGACGACCTTATTGACGGGGCGGTATTCCCAGGTCACAGGCCTGGCGGTTGATATCGTTCCGCCATCCGCTATCGCGCTGGGGGCGCAGTGGCGGGTCGCCGGAGGGGCGTGGACCAATAGTGGCGTTACAATTGAACTGCCGACGGGAAACTATGCGGTTCAATTCAAGGCCATTGGCGGGAATTGGTTGTCCCCGGGTGATCAGTTGGTGGCTGTCGTCAGCGAGCAGGTGACTGAGTTGAGTGGAACCTATTTCAATGCCGTCGTTTTTGGCGGGACGATCTCGACGAATGCGGGTGAATTCTATTGGCCCTACGGGTTGGCTCTCGATACTCAGCACAGGCTCTATGTCTCAGACACCTGGAATGACCGGATTCAGGTGTATGATCCCTTCAGTCAGGCATGGACTGTGATCGGCCCGAAGGGAACCAATGTCGGGCAGTTCAAGAAACCATTTGGCATGGCTCTGGATTCCCGAAACAACCTGTATGTTGCCGACCAGAATAACAACCGGGTTCAAAGACGCAATGCGACCAACAACGTGTGGTCGATTGTCGGATCGAACTCCCTGGGAAGCGCGCTGGGACAGTTTAATCAGCCTGCGGATGTGACGGTCGACTCCTCGCTCAATCTCTACGTTGCGGATTTCATGAATGACCGGGTGCAACGTTTGAATACGTCGGGAGTCTGGTCGGTGTTTGTCACGAACGGGGCCACTTCCGGCCGTGTTATCAGACCCCAGGGCATTACGGTTGACAGCCTTGACAACCTCTACGTTGTCGATGCCGGGTCGGACTCCAACTCCTTGAGCCGCGTTCAGAAGTTTGCGAAGACGGGTCAGTTTATGGCGCTGGTCGGCGACAACCAGACGGCCACGGGCGGCCTGAAATCCCCCGCAGGGATTTCGCTCGGGGGAGGAAACCTGTATCTGGCGGATGTTCTCAATAACCGGATTGCGGTGACCCCGGTTGCCTCGTCCTCATGGCGTACCCTGCTGGGCGGCACATCCTTGAATGGACCTGAAGACATGGTTTGGGATCCACGCGGCAATCTGTATATTGCCGACACGTTGAACAGCCGTGTGCTGATGATACCCATTGTTCAGGGAGTGGAGACCAATGGAATGAGTTACATCTCATCTCTGGCCTCGTCGGGAACGAACACCGCCTTCATGATATCCTGGTTCGGTCGGCTCAACTGGAACTATGCCGTCCAGTTTGCCGGCAGTCTGGCTGTTCCGAACGTGTGGCAAATCGTGCCGGGCTGTACAAACATTGTGGGACTGGATAGGATGACCAACTGTACGGATCGCACAACTCTTGGAGTAACCAACCGGTTTTACAGGATTATCGGATATTGATACGAAAGGTTAATCATATGAAGAATCAACGATTCGTGCCTTTTCTGCTGGCGCTTTTTTTATCCGTAGCGGGAGTTGCTGTGGTGTTGGGCGAAACGGTCGGCGCGTTGTCCGAGATCGTGCCTGTTGTGTCTCCCGGAGCGCTGGAAATCAAAGGATCCAACATTGCGTCCGATGTCGCCGGTGCGACTATAGAAAGAATTTCCGTGGCGGCATTCGCGGGATCGGGCCAAACCCAGAACCTGATATCGGTTGCTCTCGAGGACGTTCCCCTTCAGTCGGTGATCAGTCTGTTTCAGAAGGTTTCAGGAGCCAATATCATCGCCTCGTCATCCAACCTGCAGGGGAGGGTAACGGTCAATCTTGAGAATGTGGAATGGAAGCCGGCCCTGGATTCGATTCTCGATATATACGGTCTGAGGGCCGTTGAAAAAGTACCCGGCTCCGCCATCTTTAGTATTATGACCAACGCCCCGGGTGCGGTTGAACCCTTGGTTGCCCAGTCGATATTTCTGAATTACGCCCAGGTTTCCAATGTGGTGAGTTTGGTCAAGTCGATGATAGGGGCGGATGGAACGGTCTCTGCCTTCCCCAATGCCAACGCTATCATTGTTCGTTCCACCCTCGCCAACCTGAATACCATCCGAAAGGTCATCCAGGACATTGATGTTCCCCGCCAGCAGGTCTATATCGAGGCCAAATTCCTGGAATTGACCGATGAGGCCATCAAGGATCTGGGAATCGACTGGAGCGTGCTCGAGGGTTATGGCGTCAGCGCCGACACGATTCAGCAGACGCTCACTGACTCGCGTAGCCGGTTCAATGGAAATCGGACCGGATTGGGGACGGTGGATTCAAATTTGCGCAACAAGGCGGCGGATACCGGAACAGGCAAGCCGGGTAGCGGACAAACGGATATCCGGAGTTCCAGTGATGTGTTGGCGGGTGATGGGACGCGGACAATTTCGGATACGATTTCAAAGTCCGCCAATTACTCGCACGAGTCTGAGCGGATCGCCGGTCAGTCCCTTGCGGATGTTCGCACGGCGGTGCTGAGCGCTGACACGTTCAAACTTATTCTCAGTGCCTTGCAACAGATTAACGGGATCAGCGTGGTGTCAAACCCCAAAATTATTGTGGCGAATGAAGAAACGGCAACCATTCATATCGGTGAACAAGAGCCGAATATCAAGGGGACCGTCACTCCCGGACAGCAGGGGCAGGCGAACACCACCACCTATGCCCTCGATGACAAACTTCCCTATTTCGAATACGGTATATCGCTCGATGTGACGCCCACTATCAACAACCAGAGCAACATCACCGTCCGGATTGCGCCGACGCTCAGTCGTTTTGTAAAGGATAAGACAGCGCCGGATAATAACACGTATCCGGTGACTTCCGCCAAGACCATCAAGACCACATTCAGTCTGGAAAGCGGCAAGACCGCCGCGATTGGCGGGTTGACCGAGACGTCTGACCGGGACAATGTCGTCAAGGTGCCCTTATTGGGGGACATTCCGCTGATCGGAAAATTTTTCTTCACCCACACTCACAAAAAGCACACACAGACTGAAACCATCATCTTCGTGACCGTTGGACTGGCCAATTCAAAGACCGTCTCGCGCGACGAAGGGCTTCCCGAGGAAACGACACTGGCTCAAAAACATTTGGCGGGAAAGAAACTTCCCCAGATTCAGAATGAAGAGGCCAGGAAAGCCGATGCGGAAGCTCGGAAGGCGCCATAATTATCTGTTGTTCCAGGGCAGGTTTTTGGTATTAACTCCCTGTTGCCGGATAGTTGTTCGGTTGTCATCAATCGGTTCAATGTCTAAATAGGGATAAAGATATGAAATACAGTGGTTTTTTCAGTTTTGCAGTGGTGGCCGGATTGGCCGCCGGTGTATGGATGCAGTCAACTCCCGCGCAGGCCGAGGAGAAGGGTGATCGGCATCCCTTGAATCTGACCGTTGGTGGCGGGTATCTCGATATGGAAGGCGACTTTCCCACCAAGGATGCCGTGTTCGGCAAAGTCAATCTGGGTTATGATTTGAACGACTGGTGGACTATCGAGGGTGGTTTGTTTATCGCGCCTGTCATGAAAGCCCAATATTTCTACCACCAGAAGGCGGATGGTACCTGGGAGAAGATCAACCGTCTTCAGGAAGAAGCTGGAGTTGACCAGACAACGGGGTTTGGCGTCACTCTTGACGCACTGCTCCATCCCACGCCTTGGAAACGTCTGGATCCCTACCTTGCTATTGGATTGCAGGGCATCGGTTTCACCGATTCGATGAAGGAACACGATGGACTTGGCCTCGGGGTACGCGGTGGCGGCGGCGTGATCTATAACTTCAATGATGCATGGGGTGTTCGAGCAGACTATCGGGCAGTCTTCGCGGACATCAATGGGAAAGGAACCGTGAGCGCTTCGACTGAAGTTGGCGTCCGTTATGTTTTCGGCGCCAATGTCGGTCCCAACTATGTCGTTTCCGGCGGGCCCAAGGATAGCGATGCAGATGGTTTGACGGATGAGGATGAGTTGAAGCTCGGGACCAATCCCTTTGATCCGGATACGGATCACGATGGATTGAGCGACTATGATGAGGTGAGGGTTTATCACACCGACCCCCTGAATCCTGACACCGACTTCGACGGATTGAAGGATGGCGCCGAGGTTTTCAATTACCACACGAAGCCATTAGAGCGCGACACCGATCGTGGCGGAGTTGCTGACGGGCATGAAGTCATCGAGGATGGCACCAACCCTCTGGATCCGAATGATGACCTGCAACTCGTCGAGTTGAATATTCAATTCGATTATGACAAGGATGTCATCAAGGCCGAGTATTTCAAGGATCTTGATATTATCGGCAAGGTGCTTACCCGTGATCCCGGGGCGACGGCTCGAATTGAAGGGCACGCCGACAAGCAGAAGAAATCGATTGCGGACTACAATGTTAAACTATCCGAGCGCCGCGCCAAGTCCTGCCTGGCTTATCTGGCCTCGAAATGGAACATCGCTCCGTCCCGCATGGTTGCCGTGGGATACGGGTTTAGTCGTCCCAAGGCCAAGAATGATCTCGTTCTCGGTAACCCGGTGAATCGACGTGTGGAAGTGTACATCAGGAAGTCCGGGAAGGAAGAACCCAAGACGCCTCTGACCCAGGTTGAGGTCAACAAAGCCGGGGCTGCGATTCCGGTTACGACTCCGTGAGGACTGAATAGACTTGCAGGGCCCGGAACAGTGATGTTTCGGGCCTTTTTATTTCCGAAATGACAGAACACCAACCCATTACCCTGCGCAGGCGTCTCCGCTTTAAGTTAGAGGCGTTCGTCTTTTCCCTGGCATTGAAGGGCATCCCCTTCCTGCCCAGGGGACTGATATTGCGTTTGGCAAACGGGGCCGGTCTTCTGGCCTGGTGGCTTGCAAGGAGGGATCGACGGATTGCGATGGCCAATCTTGACCTCGCTTACGGCGCCTCCCTCTCCGACAATCAAAAACGGGTGATCGTACGAAAAGTCTTCAGCACGTTTGTTCTGACTGGTTTGGATTATTTCTGGTTCTCACGAGACCGGAAACAGCGTCTTGAGAAGTGGGTTGTCATGGATGACTCACTCCGGAAATGGATGAGAAAAGGGGCGCTTGTTGCCGTGACGGCACATTTCGGGAACTGGGAAATATTGGGATGGTTAACCGTCTACCATGGTTCCCTGATCGCCAGCGTTGCCAAACCTGTTAAGAACCCCGTGATCGACTCCGAGATCAACCGCTTGCGACAACAATCAGGCCAGATCATCATTCCGCGCGAGGGAGCCATCAGGTCTCTTGCCCGCGTGCTGAAGCAGGACGGCACCGTGGCCTTATTGCTTGATCAGGATACCGTGCCTTCGGACGGGGGAATTTTTGTTCCTTTTTTTGATGTCCCTGTCCCCATTGCCTCGGCGGCGGCCGGACTTGCCTTGAAACTGAAAGCGCCGGTGATCATGGCATTATGTACGTGCGATGAGAAGGGGATCTACCATGCCACCTGCCCTGAATCGTTTCTGCCCGGGGATCTTGAGGGAATGACCCCGGCCCAACTGACCGTTCGTATTACCGCATCCCTGGAACGTGAAATCCGCAGGAACCCGGGGTATTGGTTGTGGACCTATAAACGATGGAAGCGCCGTCTTCCGAACTTTGATGCCTCCCGTTACCCGTTCTATGCCGACTGTTGACGTCGGGTCTCAGTCGCTGATTTCTGATCCTTCGGAACGGTTTTCCAGCGGCGATGAACCCAGATCCACTGATCAGGATACTGGCGGATGATGTCTTCCATCACCGTGGTATAGCGCTGGGTGTATTCCCTGATTGTCTCGGGTTTCCGGTCAGGGGGCGGAGGAATGGCGGGCAGTACCTTCACGAGATGTCGCCCCTGTTCAAGCCGGATCATGAAGACCGGAACCACGGAAGCTCCGGACTGCGCCGACATATAGGCGAGTCCGGGTGTTGTGCATGCTGGTTTGCCGAAAAAGTCCACGAACACTCCTTCGGTATCGATCATGTTCTGGTCGATGGCAAATCCGACAATCTCGTTCTTCCGGAGGGCGGACAGGCACTGGCGGTAGGAGTTGTGAGCCGGTACAAATTTCAAACCGAAGCGATTCCGGATCTCCATCCACACGGTGTTGATGGCATTATTTTTGATGGTCTTGGTGATGATGGTGGTGGGATAATTAAACTTCGGGGCGATCGAGCAGAGCAAATCCCAATTTCCCATGTGTCCAGTCAGGACAAGCATGCCCTTGCCGATGGCAAGCACACTCTGGATCGGCTTTATATCTTCCCACCTGATGTGCTCTTCAAGATAGGCGTTGGAAAGTGAGACCAGTCTCAATTCCTCGGCCACATTCATCCCGAGATTGCGGTACATGCGCTTGAGAATCTGACGGCGTTCCCGGTTGCTTGTCTCCGGCAGGCTGCGCTTCAGCGCCTCCACCGCATCCCGGCGGTGATGGCGGACGACCGACCCAAAGACCCATCCCATGCCTCGACCCAGGGCGAGCGCCACGGGGAGCGGGAGAATCCCGAACAACCTGCATACCGATTTAAGAAAGAATGCCGCCATAGGGACTATGAAAATAGAGGGATAATGACGGAAGGTCAATGCCTCGGATTAAAAGAGGATATTCTGGCCAGTTCCTCGAACAGTTCCTTCTCTCGGGTATTCAATCGTTTCGGAACCACGATCCGGATGAGGACCATGAGGTCACCCGGCTCCAAACCCCTGCCTTGTTGTAGTCCTTTGCCACGCAGGCGAAGTCGCTGGCCTGTCTCGCTGCCCGGCGGGAGTGTCAGCGCGGCATTTCCATCGAGGGTTGGTATGGTGACCTTTGCCCCCAGCGCGGCT
>CAYHEL010000119.1:0-7382 GCA_964355415.1 uncultured Verrucomicrobiota bacterium
AACAAGACCCGTAGCCCGTAACGCCCTTTTGTCGAGATCTTCATAGTCCACCTTTATTGCTGAGGATAATTATACTATATCCACTAAGTTGAGGGAGTATATCAGCGAATTGTTTGAAATACAAACATTTGTTAATTAATCAATTCATTTCGACAACAACGGAAAATATTTCTTTTTTTGAGTTTGACACATAAACATACATATATTACCTTGTCTATCAAGTGAGTAGAGATACAAATAATGACGCTACGACTTACAACTCAATTAGCGCAAGCGGGTAATCGGCGTGACGAAAAAACCGGCGCCATATCGGTACCGATCTATCAGACGGCCTCATTTGGTCATCCCAGTCTAGGGCAGACTACCGGCTTTGACTACTCACGAACTTCCAATCCGACACGGCTTGTTCTGGAAGAAACCCTGGCAAGCGCCGATGGCGGTGTGAAGGGTTTCGCTTTTGCCTCTGGTCTGGCCGCTATTGATGCGGTACTCCATCTGTTCAGTAGCGGGGATCGCATCATTGTGACAGAAGACCTGTATGGAGGCACCTACCGACTTCTTGAAAAAGTGTTCCGCCCTTTGGGGCTGGACGCCGTTTATGTGGATACGTCTGACACTGAGGCGGTTGCCCTCGCGTTTCAGGACTCCAGGGTTCACGGAATATTTATCGAAACTCCCACTAATCCTCTCCTGAAAATCGCAGACATCAGAGCGATTACCAGTATGGCCAGGGAACGCAACGTACTATCCATCGTGGATAACACCTTTCTGACTCCAGTATTTCAGCGTCCGCTTGAACTGGGCGCCGACATCGTGGTCTATAGCGCAACAAAGTATCTTTCGGGACATAATGACGTCGTAGCCGGCGCCGTGGTCGTCCGCACTCCGGAACTTGCCGAACGGGTCGGATTTTACCAGAACGCCATTGGGAGTATTCTCGGGCCTCAGGACTCATGGCTTACAATTCGCGGGCTGAAAACCCTGGCCTTACGTCTTCAGAAACAGCAGGAAAATGCCTTGCTTATTGCCTCATGGCTCACAACCCTTCCAACCATTCGCCTCGTTCGCTACCCCGGCCTTCCGAATCACCCCGGTCGAGATATCCTGAAACGTGAAAACAGTGGATTCGGTAGCATGATTGCGTTTGAAGTGGATTCCGCCTCCCGGATTCCCGGCATTCTGAGCGGGTTGAAAGTGTTCCTCTTCGCTGAAAGTCTGGGCGGTGTGGAATCGCTTATCACTTTCCCGAGTGTGCAAACTCACGCTGATTTAACCCCTGCCCTTCGCGACCGGTTTGGTATTAATGACAGGCTGCTCCGCCTCTCCATCGGCGTGGAGGATGCGGGTGACCTGATTGATGACTTGAGGTCGGTTCTATGAACTATCGGACAAAACTCATTCATTCGGGAATAGACAGGGATCCCTACACCGGAGCGTCCAGCATTCCAATCTATCAGACCTCCACCTTCGCCCAACCTGATCCGGAACATCCCGGCCCCTATGACTATTCCCGTAGCGGAAATCCAACCCGCGAGGCATTAGAACATGCCATCGCCACACTCGAGGGGGGGGCTCAGGGCCTCGCCTTCTCATCCGGCATGGCGGCTACGTCATCTGTCTTTTTGCTCTTTAAGCCGGGCGACCATTTCGTCGTGGGTTCCGATATCTATGGCGGAACATACCGCGTTCTGACGGGTCTTTTTAAACGATGGCAATTGAATGTGACTTTTGCGGACAGTACTGACCCGGACGCATTCCGGAAGGCCATCACACCGGCAACCAAGGCTCTCTTCATTGAAACACCGGCCAATCCCCTGCTCAACATTACCGATCTTAAGGCGATGGCGGAAATTGCCAGAAGCCATGATCTTTTGGCCATCACGGACAATACGTTCATGACTCCGTATCTCCAGCGCCCCCTGGAGTTCGGGTTTGATATTGTTGTGCACAGCGCCACCAAATTTCTCGGAGGACATAGCGACCTGATTGCCGGCCTGGCTGTAACGCGCGACGAATCGATGGGTCGGCACTTGAAGGCCATCCAGAATTCGTTCGGCGCCATCCTGGGACCGCAGGATTCCTGGCTGGTGCACCGCGGAATCAGAACCCTCGGAGTTCGTATCGAAGCACAGCAACAGACGGCTGGCGAGATAGCGCTGTGGCTGAGGAAATATCCCGCTGTGGGGCGCGTCTTCTATCCCGGTCTTGATGACCATCCCGCGCGGGACATCCACCTGCGGCAGGCCTCTGGATCAGGGGCCGTCTTGTCCTTTGAACTGGCCGGCAAGCCGGAGGTGTTGCGTCTTCTCAAGCAAACTAAACTTGCCCTTCCGGCCGTAAGCCTGGGGGGAGTTGAAAGCATCTTATCCTATCCTGCGATGATGTCCCACGCCTCCATGCCGCGACAGGAAAGACTGGCACGGGGTATCACTGACGGGTTGGTGCGCCTTTCGGTTGGACTTGAGGCGCCCGACGACTTGATGACTGATTTGGAAGTTGCATTAACATAACAAAACAAGGAGAAAAAGATGAGCAAGGTCTATACGGATAATTCACAGTCTATCGGCAATACCCCGTTGATCAGACTCAACAAGGTTACCGAAGGCGCCAAGGCCACCGTGCTGGCGAAAATCGAGGGACGCAATCCTGCCTATTCCGTCAAATGCCGTATCGGCGCCGCCATGATCTGGGATGCCGAGAAAAGGGGTGTTCTGAAACCAGGCGTGGAGATCATCGAGCCCACCAGCGGAAATACCGGGATTGCCCTGGCCTATGTGGCAGCCGCTCGTGGTTACAAGCTGACACTGACCATGCCGGAAACCATGAGTATCGAGCGCCGTCGCGTACTGGCCGCCTTCGGCGCCAATCTGGTTCTGACTCCTGGCAGCGAAGGGATGAAAGGAGCCATCAAGCGCGCCGAGGAAATTGCGGCGTCGAATCCCGCGCAGTATTTTCTGCCCCAGCAATTCAAGAACCCGGCCAATCCCGCCATCCATGAGGCCACCACCGGCCCGGAAATCTGGAATGACACAAATGGCGCCATCGACGTGCTTGTGTCCGGCGTGGGTACCGGAGGCACAATCAGCGGTGTTTCGCGCTTCATCAAGCACACCAAGGGTAAGACGATCATCTCCGTGGCCGTTGAGCCCAAGGAGAGCCCGGTAATCTCCCAGAAGCGGGCGGGGCAGGAGATCAAGCCCGGCCCTCATAAGATCCAGGGCATTGGCGCCGGCTTCATCCCGGACACGCTGGATCTCTCGGTCGTGGATCGCGTTGAACAGGTGGATAGCGCCGAGGCTGTTGCCTTTGCGCGTCGTCTGGCAAAGGAAGAAGGCATCCTGGTCGGAATCTCATGCGGCGCCGCTGCGGCCGTTGCCGTTAGGCTTGCCCATTTGGATGAGTTCGCTGGTAAGACCATTGTGGTCGTGTTGCCGGATGCCGGCGAACGATACCTCTCAACAATTCTGTTCGAAGGGATCGGCTGATCCGACCCGTTCATGGGGGAGTCAAACCATTTAAACTATAGAAAGGCCATCACCAGTGAGTTGGAAAACGCTCTGGGGCTGGTTCCTTTCTATCAGCGCTGGAAACCGGATGACCCTGGATCGGGTTATCCGGTTGAGGCGCGTTATGCCGCCCTTCCCCACCTGACCAAAAAGGATATTCGCGCCCATATGCCAAAGGGGTTTATCCCCTATGACCGCGATTTCAAGAAGGGCATCGAGGCCGGTGATGTGGAATTGGTCACAACCAGCGGCACCACAGAGGATCGCTCCTCCGTCGTTTGGTATCAGCGGTGGTGGGACGACTCGGAACATTCGGCGGCCACGTTGCATGCCGGGCTTGACAAAGTCATCAATGGTCGGCAGAGGGAAGCGGTGCTCACCACGCCGCTCTGTGCCGGAACCGTCTGTCATATCGGCGAACTTCCATTCGAGGAGCGCATCATGGGGCGCCTTCTGTTCCTGAACCAGCAGGCGGATCCCTGCCGCTGGTTGCCGCGGGACATGGATCGGATGATTCAGGAACTGGATCAGTTCAAACCCGAACTGTTGGAGGCCGACCCGGCCTATCTGTCAATCCTCTGCCGGTATGCCCTTAATCACGGAAGGACACTCTTCGCGCCTCAGTTCGTATCGCTCACCTACGAGTTCCCGTCACGCCTGCATTACCGTCAGATCCGTCGGGCCTTCCCTCGTACCCCCATACTGAGTTCCTATGGATCGACTGAGACAGGCCATATCCTGACTGAGTGCGAGCAAGGCCATTTCCACCAGAATACAGGATTCTGCCATCTCGATTTCCAACCCCTAAAACGCTCCCATGGCGAGCCGATTGTCGGACGGATCCTCGTCACCACGTTGGGCAACCCCTGGGTTAGCCTGTTGCGCTTTGATGTTGGGGATCTCGTACGGCTCGATAACGATCCTTGCCCCTGCGGACGTTCCGGGGGACTGACGATTTCGCGGATCCTGGGCCGCGTGCGGGATCTAACCTTTACCGCGAAGGGAAGAGCCGTTACCGTGGATGAACTTGACCGGATTGTGGGTGAAACGGATACCCTTGTCACCTACCAGGCGGAACAATCCGGTTCACGGGATATCATCTTTCATTACGTTCCGGCCACGGGTCATACACCGCCCCTCTCAACCATGCAGGCGGGACTTCAATCCCTCTACGGATCGTCCATGCGCATCATCATGCGATCGGAAGCCGCCATCCCCACGGAACAATCCGGAAAGTTTCGCCTTGCCCGAACCACAACAACATGGAACCCTGATGACCTCTTTGTTTTACGAAAAGAGGTCAAATGAACCTAAACCAAACCGATCCGCTGGCGTGGACCCGGGCCGACTTTCCTTTGTTGAACCGTCGTGTCGACGGCAATCCCATCATTCATCTCGATAGCGCCTCCACGGCCCCCAAACCCCGATGCGTCATCGAGGCGGTCTCCCGATTCTATGAGGAGCATACCGCCAATGTTCACCGTGGTGTTCACGGCCTCTCCGAGGAAACCACGGAACTCTTTGAACGGAGTCGTCATGAGGTGGCATCGTTTTTGAATGCTTCGCCGGATGAAATCATTTTCACACGCAACACAACGGAAGCCATCAATCTGGTGGCACATGGATTGGGTTTGAAGCCTGATGACGAGGTGATCCTGACTCCACCCGAGCATCACTCGAACTTCATGCCATGGAGGGTCAGGGCCCGTGTGGTCACCGTCGTTCTCGAGTCCGAGGGTGTCCCCCGTGATGACGACCTTGAATCGCTTATGAACCCCAGGACGCGTCTTGTAACACTGGCCCAGATTTCAAATACGCTGGGAGTGCTGGCGCCGGTCGATCAGTGGATCGCCCAGGCCCATTCCCGGAATGTCCCAGTGTTCATTGATGCGTCACAGAGCGCGAGTCATATTCCGATCGACGTCAAGGCGCTCGACTGTGATTTCCTGGCCACATCGGGACATAAATTGCTGGGTCCCTCCGGCGTAGGCATTCTATACGGAAAGCGGGAAAGACTGGCAGCGTTGTCTTTGTATCAGACGGGCGGAGGTATGGTGAAACTCCATGAGGACGAGCGGTTTGTCACACACGACATTCCCTTTCGCTTTGAGGCCGGCACCCCGAACATCGAGGGCGTGATCGGACTCGGAGCCGCTGTGGCGTATCTACGGAGCATCGGGATGGAGGCGATCAACATCCATTCGCGTGAACTCGGCGCCCATCTTGTGGAAGGGCTCGCATCTGTGGGTCGTGTAAGAATCCTCGCCGGTAGCGTCCCCTTATCCAACCGTATTGGTTTGGCCAGTTTTGCGGTGGAATCCAAGGGGTTCAGTGCCGACACCATCGCCCGCCAGTTGTATGACCGGTATCAAATCCTGGTTAGCGGCGGCTACCATTGCGCCCATATTCTGCACCATCGGCTTAAGTTGGACGGAACCGTTCGCGCCTCCACGCATGTATTCAATACACACGCGGACATCGAGGCGCTGATCGAGGGACTGAGGAATATGCTGGACTCTTAATCGCTATGACGATTTGATTTTGCGCCGTCAGCCTAACGAATAATTTTAAGGACGTCCTTGAATGCCGGATGAAGGGCCGTTCGCATCACTTCAAACAGGGCCATTTCCACGCAGGTCAATTTGACGCCATCCGCCTGCATGCGTGCCAGACCGACTTCACGATCAGCGGGTTTTCGCGATGAGACAGCATCGGATACAACATGAACCTCGTATCCGCGTTTAAGCATATCGACCGCCGTCTGGTAAACACAGACGTGGGTTTCAATACCGGCCAGGAGCACCTGCCGACGACAGATCGACTCTAGGTTTTCGATAAATACAGTTTCCCCGTAGCCGCTAAAACTCATCTTGGCAATGGGCGGTTGATGCGTTTCAAGAAGGGTTTTGATTTCAGGAATCGTATCCCCCATTCGAGCGGGGTTCTGCTCAAGCCAGAGCATGGGAATACCCAGGGCTAGTGAGCCTTTGATGATTTTCTCCATGTTGAGAAACAAAGTCTCCTTGTCATGCATGGCATGCGCCAATTTGCCCTGGACATCAATCACGACCAGCACGGTATTTTTATCGGACAGCATGGTTATCGACCTCCCTCTTCAATCTCTGTTTTCTGTGTTTCAAGGGCGGCCATTTCCTGCCGCCAGAAGTCCTGACTTCCCCAATCGGGTGCAAGACGGGCAAACCCGCCATCGGCCTTCTGCCTGGCGCACCATGCCGTGAAATGGATGAAATGCATCGCACGAAGGGGCTCGATCAACCGGAGTGTGTGAGAGGGGAACTCTCGGAACGTTTCGTAGCCCTCAAGAAGCAGATCCAACTGCGGCCTCGCCTTTGGAAGACGGTCGGGCAGTAGCATCCACAGATCCTGCACGGCCGGTCCCACGGCCATGTCATCAAAATCAAGAAGATGATACCCCTCACCGGGACGGTGCAGGATATTGCCCCGGTGACAGTCCGCATGGAGCCGCAGGGTATCGACATCGTCAAACGACCGATCAATCTGATCCACTAATCGGCAGACCGCATCCTCGTAGGCGTCCCGATACTGGGGATCCACGGTTCCTGAACTCAGGATAAAATCCAGCTGGGCCATGGTCGATTCGCGGGGATCCAGCCGGATCCGATCCCGAGGACTGTGAGTTGCGCCAACGACATGCATGCGGGAAATGAGCCGACCCAACTGTAACCACTCCTCCGGGGTGGGTTCGTCAAGAGGACGCCCGCCTCTCTTGGGAAAGAGGGCAAACCAAGCGCCGCCCAACTGATGAAGAAGAGTACCATCTGGCGATGGCATCGGAGGCACGACGGGCACTTCGGCTGCACTCAATTCCTCAAGAAAATCCAATTCATCCTGAAG
>CAYHEL010000120.1:0-7332 GCA_964355415.1 uncultured Verrucomicrobiota bacterium
CATAGACAGGGTAGGGAGAAGGGGGCCAATGCGGAGTCGTACCCAGTTCGGTTTGATGCTCTGGATTCCCACCGGTATGACGGGTGGCAAAGATTCCACCTTCTTTACGGTGAAGGGCTTTTCGTCCGAGGATTTAATGATGAGGTATCGGCTATCGGACGGTTGTCCCGGCTCAGAGACTCGCATGGTCATTTCCAGCGGATAAGCGTTGATATTCTTGACGACAGTGATGCTGACGGGAATCTCAAGCATGGGATAACGGGGATGATCGGTTGTTAGCCGGATCGCGCCTTGAACTGATTGGCTGATATCGTTGGTCAGTAGCTTGGCGTGTAAGGTGTAGCTCACTCCTGGCTGGTTCGTGACCAGTCGTACCCCGCAGATCGCCTCGGGTGCACTCACGCTTTGCAGATTCATGGGAATGCCTGTGCGGTTAATAATGTTGATTTCCGATTCCGGTGTAATGGGGCCGGGTGGCAGATTTGCATGTATCTCGCGAGGCGAAATCTCCACTTCAACTGTAGCAATACCAGAGATTCTGCATTGAAAGACAGGATTGGTTGGATCGTTTGAATGCAGGTAGATGCTGACATACTTTGGGCCGATATGGCCCTTGATGGAGACTTTTGTCGATAGATTGGCGGATTCATTGGGTGGGATGGTGGTGCGGTCGAGGTCACTGCGCGTACAGCCGCAGCCGTTGCGGATGTTTGAAATCACCAAAGGGGAGCCTCCCGCATTCCTGATCAAGAACGTGTGTTGGATTTCCTCGGTGTTGAGCTGGGTTCCAAAATCATAATCTGGTGCGTCACTTTGGATGATCGGCGGCGGGACGCTCCAGCAGGCTTCTGTTGCCATGATGACGAGAAGAGGGGCCAATAGGAGTCTTAAGTACATAACCTATTTGTAACAAATCGATGATTGAATTGTCGAGTGGGAGTATCGTATTTTAGTTGGCATCAAAAACAGGAGAAGGCTTATGATAGGTTCAACTCAATTGGATTTTAAAACGATTCGAAGATCAAGGCGAGGAACAGGGATTCCCGCCTTATTCTTTGTGCTATTTCTGGCGCTAAAATTGCAGGCCGGTGTGACGGTGTTGCTGGACGCGCCTGCGCATATATCCCTCTGCGATAAAGCCTCGGTGACCAACACCATTTTGAACACGACGGATGTTATGTCGCAACTGATGGTGACGAATCAGTTGCCCTCCACTAATTTTGCCTATCAGACGGGGCTGACGACTGTGCTGTTGCCGGGTGGGGTGGTTTACACCAACGGTGCGGCCGAGCCAGTGATTGTGAACGGGACGAATCTGGTTTGGAATTTTTCGTCACTGGTTGGCACCTCTGCCGTGACGCATCTGCTTATCACGGAGGTTTACTACAATACCAATGCCACTCCCGTAGAGCCGCACCAATGGGTGGAATTATACAATCCGACTCCATATCCTATCTCGATCACGAACTGGCTTCTGAAGGATGACGCGCCGGGGCTTTTTGATCTGCTACCGCCCATGACGATCAGGCCGAACGAGTTTGTGATTGTCGCCGGGCGGACCAATGCCTTTCTGGCGGATTTTCCCGCCTATACGGGGCAGGTCTTTGAGGTGTCCGATGGCGCTATTGGAAGTGGTTTGAATAAGTTCGGGGACGGCGTGTCCCTGCGGGATGCCGCCTCAAACGCGGTCGACGCGGTTTCCTATGGTAATTCAACTGCGGCGTTTTCGCCGTCCTGTCCTCTGGTTGGCGTCGGGCAATCCCTCGGGCGCGAACCGGCCAACGTGGATCACAGCAACAGTAGCGATTGGGCCTTGCAGCCGACCCCGAACCCTGATTCTGGTTATGTCCCTACTGGTTTACAACCTGGCGACACTATCAAAATCATCTACACGCTCAATTTCGGATGTCAGACTGTGGCCGGGGTGATTCAGTCGAAGATCAGTTACGAGCAACCCCCGGGGTCGCCCGCCACTGCCTCGCGGAACGCCTTTGTGTCTGTCAATCCCGGCGACCTGACTGTCTCCAAGACCCCGTTAGTGCAGACTGCTGGTGGCGGCGAGTTGGTGGGTTGGATCGTGACCGTGAACAATTCCGGCTTGGGGAATACCCCGAACGTGAAGATCTATGACAAGATGGCGTACGGGATCCAGACCAATTCGTTCAGTGTCCCGCCGTCGAGCGTCACCAACATGGGTTCGGCGGGAATGTGGATGACATGGGATTCATCCGTGATTCCGGCGTTGACCAACCTTGTTCCGGATCAGGGCGTTTCGATCGCGGTGACGGGGCTGACGGTGGAATGCGTCGCGTTGTTTAACCAGGCGGATGCGAGCTGGGGCTGTTCCCCGACTCAGGAATGTGGCAATACGGCTTTCCAAGGCAAGACGGCGACAGCCTCGCTGATCCTTGAGGATCGCAATCCCCTGATGGCCGGTAGCATCCTTCCTGCGGCACCGGTGATGGTTTCGTATTGTTCCGGTAGTACCATCACTCTGCACCTCACCAATCAGGCAAGCGTGCTGAAGACGGGCGGAACCGCCTTTAACATCGTGGCAAGTAATTCCCTGCCTCCAGGGTGGTACGTGACGGGGTCCGCCGTGTCCAACGGGGTCATCAATTTTGGCGACATTCCACCCTCGGGTTCGACCAACATCACCGTGACGCTGCATGCGGGCGGATGCCCGATCTCATTTGCGCCCCAGAACATCTATTTCTTCTTCACCTATCATGATGCCTGTGGCCATCCTTTCGGGCCACCCATCCTGTCCACGGTGGCCATGGTCAACAATGTGCCGGGGGCGAACGTGTCGCAGGTTTTGCCGGCCAATGTGGCGGACACGAACGGTCCGATACCCGTGATGGTTCTGTTCTCCTACACCAATTTCTCCGGATCGGAAAGCATCACCTTGACAGACAACTATCCTGTCAGTCCGAACCTCACCCCCACCAATATCACGGGTGGCGGAGTCAACGTCGGGAATAGCGTTGTCTGGTCGAATCTAGTCTTCTCTGGGACAGGAGTGGCTACGCAGCGCTTCAATCTGGCCATCGGCACTCCCTGTGTCGGGCCGTTCGGCTTGCTGGCTAATCAGGTGTCCGTGCCCGCCTTCACGAATTGCCTGGGTTGCGTCACTCCGGTTTCCGGAAGCGGACAGTCTGCCTTCACCCGGCTTGCCAATTGTCCGGATAGCGGTGGCGGCGGAAGTGGCGGTTGCTCCTACGTAAGTACCCTGTTGCAGTCGCCTGCGCTGGTCGAGGTGTGCAAGCCGTCTCATCTGACCCAGACCTTCACGAACTTTGCTGGTTCATCCTCAAACTGGTCGGGCGTAGTGTTTGTTTCCGATCTTGGCGGCTATGCCAACAATGTTCTCGACTCGATTAATACGGTCACCGTGAGGGTTGACGGGTCAAACCTGACAGCGGTTGTAACGGTGTTGGATACGGGGACGAACCTCGTGATTGACCTCTCCGGTCTCAATAGCACGATCTACTCCAACCGGGCGATGGTGACGAACGCGCTCCAGATCGACTGGGACATCCATAGCCTGATACCGGGACAGGTTGTTCAGACCTCTGGCTTGTCGGTACCGGGCTGCGGCGAGAACATGGATTCGGTGTATTGGAACGTGGGCGCCAGCGCCATGGCGGTTACGCTTGATTCCATCCCGATGGTGGAGTCCTGCGGGGTGATTACCGGACGGATCAGTCTTGCCCAGCTCGTTAGTCCCGGGCTGCAGAATGGCGGCAATGGCCTGTTCCCGTCCTATAATGTCACCGTAACCCTCGACCTGGCGGTGGGGGCGTCGACCGGGTCCTTGAGCTATGTGACGGGCTCCACGACATATTCGAACATGCTGAATTTGGCCTCGACCCCTGTGTCGGCTTCGGATCCGGTGTTCAGCTCCAACAAGCTGACCTGGACGCTGGGTGATCTCGGGACGAACGGCGCGGGAACAATCCAATATGTGCTGAGGGGATCCTGCTCCGCTCCGCTAGGGGAGAAGATGCGCGCCACCGTTAATTATAACAACTATTGCGAGCGTTCGCAGAGTCCGGCGGGGTTATTCGCTGTCTCTGAGACCAATGCTGTTCCGGATCTCCATCCGCTCGGGAACCTACTGGCGGATATCCAGCCCGAAATTGTGTTCCTGACGGATACGAACTACACCGTTCAATTGCGCATCCTTAACTCAGGTGCCGGCAGTGCCTACAATGTGGTTGCCGAAATGTTGCTGCCTTCCAATATTGTTTTCGGGAGCGCCAGTGTGCCGCCAGCCGTGGTCACTTCCTCAAATGTGCTCTGGACCTTTCAGTACACAAATGCGTATGGGGGAATGGCGATTTTGGATAGTGCTGGCGATGGTTATGCCGATGACCTGCCGCCCAACGCCAACATTGACATCTTTGTAACGAACACGCTCAAGTCCTGCGGATCGCAGCAGTTGAATTTCCGAGCCAGCCACGGTTGCAAGGGGGCGGTCTGCCAGACAGATATGAGCGGCTCGGCATCCTACCTCTCAGCGGCAGGCTCGATCGTAACTCGCACCGTATTTCCCGCAAACGGGATGCTTTGTCAGAATAACCTGATCGAGATTGGGGTCAGGAACAGCGGGCTTTCTGATACATATGCGGTACGAACTTACCAGACGCTCCCGCTGGGAGTCACGTATGTGTCTGGGTCGTCTCGATTTGCCTACCGCGGGGTCACGAATCCCATTGCGGGGGAGGCTCAGATAGTCGGATCCACGATTATGTGGGACAAGAACAACATCGCGCCTTATGTCGACTTGCCCTCGGGCGAACGCCTCACCATATTCTATTCCGTCAGTGCCGGTTGTAATGCGGTCAATGGCGACAGCAGTTATGTGGCGCAGAGTGATTTTGTGAATCTCTGTGGCGTGACCCAATCCATGCCCACCGTGACCGCTGTCCAGACCCTGAACCTGCCGGTTATGGCGCTGGCGCTGACTCAACAGCAGAGTGTCCTGAATCTGTACGGGACAAATGTCTACACATTAACCGTTGGGCACGATCCCGCTTCCAAGGCCGATGTGTATGCCATGCAACTTTCCGACACCCTTCCGGCGGGGATCACTTTCGTAGGCGCCTCGACGCCGCCGGATGTGATCAGTGGTACCACGTTGGTTTGGAGTAACGCCACGCTGATGGCGCTGACGGCGAGCAATTCAGCGCCGTATCGCATGGGTGAGCCCTCCTTCCAGATCGCCGTCACCGGGGTGGTTGAGAACTGTTCCAATTTTACCGATTCGGCAACCCTCGCCTATGGATGTTCAGTTTCTGACATGTGCAGGAGTCTTTCGCGGAGCGTGGGATCCTCGTCCCTGCCTGCGGTGAGTTCAACATCGCAAAGCGGGCTTGTGCTCAAGCCCTGTGGCGGGGTGCTGACCGTCGCGTACACCAACAATGGCTCGACGGCGTTCGGGTTTATCAGCACCAACATGGCGCCAACGAACTACCTGTTTGTGGGAGGCTCAATTACGGGGCAGTTTAACTCGTCGCAACTGCAGATGACCTTGGCTGGCAGTCCGGTGGGGTCGATGGCGATTATTGACCTCTCGACAACGAATGCGAGTCATGTGACCACGTTGCGTAACGAGAGTGTACCGACTCTCGGGTATCATGAGGGGTTCGTCATGACGCTTGCCCTGGTGACAGATGGCAGTACGTTGGATCATCTTGCGGATCCTACCGATCTGGATTTTAACGACCCGCATCCTTCGCTGCCGTTCCTGCGAACTGCAGTGTCCTCGCTACTGTTTACCAACCTATGCGGGCAGGTGGACAGAACCGCTGTTCCCATTTCCGCCGTCAACGAGCAGCCCATCCCTGTGATTGATATCCAGCCGAACTCCCTCGTAGTCAGCAATAACCAACTCTCAACCTTCACCGTGACCATCGCCAATCATGCTGAAGTGGGCAATGCCGCGAACCTGCATTTCCGAGTCCAACTGGGTGCCGGATGGAGCAATCTCACCTGTGTGGCCACGCAGAAGGTTGCGATGGTTCCGGGCTTGATCGTGATGGATATCGTGGGCAGCACGAATATCCTTGTGGATTTGCCGAATGCTGTCCTGAATCCCCTGGGTGACTACGTCACCCTGACCTTCAGCGCGATCGCCCGCCAGAATGCGGGTCCTCTGTTTGTCCTCGGGGAAGTGGTCGGGGATTGCCAGAATACAAACATAACAAGTTATACCGGTACGAATATCTTTGGCGCGTCCCCGCTGGCGAACTGGATGACCGGCCCGAACATCACGAATTCTGTGAATGGACAGTATTACGGGTTTGATCAGGATGAGCTATTTGTGGCCGGGTCCGAGATCCATAAGTCGGTTCGATATGCTGATGAGGCTCCCGCAGCCGCCGGTACATTCCGGACGGCGCGCATTGGCGAGCCCCTGATTTATCGCATCCAATCCTCCTATTTCGGTGCCGCGTTCAGTAACGTCACGGTAGTGGAAAGCCTGCCGACCAACCTGGTGTTCGGCACACCCACCAATATCACCTTGGTGGGTATCACCAATGCGGTGTTCGATCCCGGCACCGGGGTGTTCACGCTATCGCCTTCTGTCCTGACCAATGCGCTTTCCACGTTCGTTGTGGATATTCCCGTGGTGGTTGACAACTCGCTGACAAATCAGGATGGCGTGGTATTTACCAATGCGGCTACCACTCTGTATTCCGTGGCGGGGGTTACGAATCTACCGGCTCCCGCGTTAACGTTTGTGCAATTGTTGGAACCCAACTTGGTTATATCGAAGGAGGTCAATACTAATCTTGTTCAGGCGGGGGATGTCATCTATTTCACCAACACCATCTCGCATTCCGGTGCCAGCACCACCTCGGCCTACAACCTCGTCTTCAGCGATACCCTGCCGCCGGGTTTGACCTTCTCGAATGCTCCATTGGGGAGCCTGACAAATTATGTTTCAGGCGAAACGATATTGATGAATGCCGCGAACTGGCCTGCCTTCACCAACTTGTTGCTTGGTCAGACTACGGTGATTGTGGTGCCGGCCCTGGTATCCGGGCAGGTGATCGGTGCACCCATCGTTAATGTGAATTCGGTGACCTATGAATCCATGCCGGGAGTTACAGGAACACGGCGAACAGGCGCCGATGGGGTTGATCCGCTGGCACTGAATAACTACGCGGCCACCAGTTTGGTCAGTATTACGGCGCTTTCGATCGGGGGGATTGAGAAGACGAATGTCTGGTCGTCACAAACCAATACCCTGGACTCGGCGGCCAGCAATGTGTTCACCATCGGGGAACGTACGATCTACATGATTCATGTCCCGGTTCCCCA
>CAYHEL010000121.1:0-7280 GCA_964355415.1 uncultured Verrucomicrobiota bacterium
GAACAACACCCTCTACATGCAGTGTATTGCGCGGTCATTCCCGGATGTCCGGATGAAAAGCATGGCGGACGTGGATGGGTTTGCCTTCCTGCGGCAATGGATCGAGACGGATGATCACTTTTCGCAGAAAGTGGCATTTCTGGGGTTTCCCGACTTATGGCTTTCGGCGTCCCTGCAGCCGGTGCCGGATGGCGTTATTTTTACGGGGATCAAGGCGCTGGCCGATCTGGATCCGGAGGCTCTTTGGAGCCGGAATACGGAGTTCTGGGAAAGCCCGTTCATTCGCGACCTGCAATCCATCAGGAAGGCCGACTCGATGCTCGGCGGCACATCGGATTATGTGTTGCGGCGCCTGAGCATGGTGGCGAACAATCTGGGTGTTGTGCTGGAGGATGTCGGCTGGCGGAAACAAGCCTACGACGCCTACGCCCAGGCGCGGGCCTTGGATGCCAACAACATCAGCGCCCTCCTGAACCAACTGACCATGAACGAACACGGGTTTGCCGCCGCCGATGCCGTCAAGGTCAAGGAGAACTTCGTAGAATTCACAAAGACGCTGAAGCAGAAGTTGCAGATCTGGTCCCTGTCACGCGTCTATGGCTATGTGCGGATGCCCGAGGCGTATGCGAACCTGGGGATGACGTGGGCCTTTTCCGGGCAACCCGGCATGGCGGTCTCGGGTTACAAGCGCGCCATTGAACTGGCGCCGGATCGAAAGGATCAGTTGAGTCAGGGTCTGGCCATGGCCTATCTGGCGCAGAACCAGACGGCGCAGGGCGAGGATCTCCTGCGCCAGTTGCTGGAGAAGGATCCGAAGAATGTGCAGTTGATGTTGTCCCTCGCGCGGTTGGCCGCCCAAAAGAGCCGGTTTGACGACGCGACGTCGCTGTTGGATCGGGCTCAGAAGGCGGGGGTTCCGAAAGACCGTATTGCCATGGAATATGCCGTGTTGCATCTCGCCGCCGGGGAACCCGGCAAGGCGCGCGTGGTGCTTCAGGAATTGGTTGACCTGCGCGGCGATTTCATACCCGCCTGGGCGATGCTTGCGGCCGTGATGATGCAGCAGAATGACGTCAAGGGAATGGAGGAATGCGAGCGAAAGTTGCGCCGATCAAAAGGGCAGGACTTCATGACGACCGTGGTTCTGGCCGAGATGGCGCTGAGGCGCTCGCAGTTCACCGAGGCGCGAACCTACATTGACCAGGCGCTCGGAATGCGCCCCAATACGCCGGTGTTGATGGATCTCCTGCTTCGTCTGGATGTGCAGGAAGGGCGGCGTGATCTGGCCGGTGTTCACATTCGCGCCCTGTTGTTGCAGGATCCGGGTCATGCCTACGCGAACCAGGTGCTGGCCTCCATGCAACTTGAAAGAAAAGAGTATGCGAAGGCCGAAAACTCGCTTCGGAAGAGTCTGGAACGAAAGAATGACCCCACCGTGAAGAATGATCTGGCCTGGGTGCTCTCGGAAAAGGGCAATCTGGATGAGTCCGAAGCGTTGGTCCGGGACGCTTTGAGGGAGAATGACAAGATGGGTACCGCGTGGGATACCCTGGCGGTGATTCTGATGAAGCGAGGCAAACTGCAGGAGGCGGGCGAGTGTTTCCAGAAGGCGATGGCCCTTTCGCCGGACAATCCGTCGGTGCAGGTTCACATGGCGACGTATTATGACAAGAACGGGAATGCGGCGAAGGCGGCGGACTTCGCGGAAAACCTCCTGGCTCATCCTGTCGGGCTGAGCCAGGCCGAACAGGAAGAACTGCGGCGCCTCAGCCGGCACCCCGGCCGATAGAAGGCATTTCAGGTTTGGTATAGCGGGAGCAATCATGACATATCAGGAAGCGAAGACTCGGTTGGAAGAGCATGGGCAGGGGCATGTTCTGAAGTTTTGGGATCGCCTGACAACAGCGCAACAGGCGGGCCTGCTGGGACAGATTGAAGGGCTGGATTTCAAGGCCATTGACCGCATCAGGGGTCTTTTGAAGACGGGCGGGGAGTCCGTGGCGGCCCCCGGAATCATGATTCCCGCGCCGGTTGTGTCGCCCCAAACGGGAGATGCAAAGGCCGCTCTCGCCTTGGGCGAGAAAGCGTTGAAGTCGGGACAGGTTGGTGTCATTCTGGTTGCCGGAGGGCAGGGAACCCGGCTGGGTTATGATGGCCCCAAAGGCACCTATCGCCTGGCGCCGATAAGCCAGGCGTCCCTGTTTGAAATCCATGCCCGGAAGATCCTGGCTCTGGAACGCCATTATCAGACGCGCATCCCCTTCTACATCATGACGAGTGAGGGGAATGACGCGGAGACCCGGGCTTTTTTTGAAAAGAACCGGTATTTCGGGCTAAATGCCGACTCTGTGAAATTCTTTGTCCAGGGAACCCTGCCCGCCTTTCTTCCCGATGGGCGGATCATTCTCGAGGCGCCGGGGAAACTGTTTTCGGCCCCCGATGGTCATGGCGGGATCCTGCAGGCGCTTGACCGGCGCGGCATGCTTGCGGATATGAAGCGGCGCGGATTGACGACCCTGTATTATTTCCAGGTGGATAATCCGCTGGTGGACATCGCCGATCCTGTCTTTGTGGGGTGGCATCTCCAGCGCCGCGCCGACATGTCTCTCAAGGTGTGCGCCAAACGTGATGCGAACGAGGGACTCGGGGTGACGGTTGTCCGGGACGGACGAACCTCGGTGGTGGAGTATATTGAACTGACCGAGGAGCAAAAAAACGCCCGCGGTTCCGATGGCGAACTTGTCTTCAAGTTCGGCAGTGTGGCCATTCATATTTTTTCGCTGGATTTCCTGGTGCGGGAAACCTCGGCGGGACTTCCGCTCCACCAGGCCCACAAAAAGGTTCCGACCTGCGATGAGACCGGCGCCACCGTCAAGCCGGACAAGGCCAACGCCTATAAATTCGAGAAGTTCATCTTCGACGCGCTTCCCGACGCCAGGGAGTCGATGATTCTTGAATTTGCCAGGGAAGACGAGTTTGCCCCGGTAAAAAACGCGGAGGGAAATGATTCGCCGGCGACATCTCGCGCGGCCATGACCGAGAAGTTTGCGCGCTGGTTTGAGGCCTGTGGTGTCAAACCGCCCCGTGACGCGCAAGGCCGGATTGCCGTTCGGATCGAGATCGATCCTGTCTATGCCCATGATGCGGCAACCCTCGCATCCCGCCTTCCAAAAGGGTATGATATCAAGGGTGATGTGTTGTTAAGAGACTGAAAAATATCCTCATGCTTCCGGACATCGTCATTGTTCTCGTCATGGCAGGGCTGGGAGGGATCCTGTGGGTGGGGCAGGCCTACCGGACGTTGCGTTTTGCCCAGGGTCAGATGGCGGCGGCCTGGGCGGACTTGACGGAGGCGTTGGGGAATCGGAGGGAAATGGTGCCTTATATCGTAGCCGCTGTCCCCGTCAATATTTCCAACGCGTTGGATGTGTTGGGGAATGCCTGCGATATGGCGGCCAATGTCGTCGGCATACGGGAATGCGCCCAGGCAGAAGCCCGGTTATCGGCGGCCATCGCCCGCCTCTTCGCGCAACTGGATGCGGAGGCGAAGTTGGAAACGGGGGAGATTCTCCATCCCCTGAGGGATCGTCTGAAGGATCAGGAGATGAAGATCGGACTGCTGAAGGACTTGTACAACCGCCAGGCGGAGGCCTTTAACATCCTGCTGAACCGAGGCGCGGCCAAAATCCTGGTGTCGTTTGATGTGATCCGGCCGGCGGAGTTGTTCTAGCATGAGCGGATGGGACTATACGGCCGGTACGTTGCCCTGGACCAAAACGTGTTTTGTCTGCGGCGAGGAGAATCCGAATGGGCTTCGGGTGCGCTCGTGTGTGGAGGGTGACCGGATTGTGCTTTTGTACACGACGCGCGATTCGGATCTCGGTTACCGGCATCTGGTTCATGGCGGAATTTCGATGACGTTGCTGGATGAGGTGATGACCTGGGCGGCCATTTTGACTCTGAGGAAGGCGAGCGTGGCGGCCGAGTTGACGGTGCGGTTGAAACAGCCCGTCACCGCGGGGCAGTCCCTCCGGGTTGAGGGCTGGGTTGCGGGGACAAAGTCCCGTATGACCCTGGCGGAGGGGCAGATCCTCGATGACCGGCGGAGGGTGCTGGCGACGGCGACCGGAAAATACGTCCCGATGCCGGCGGCGGACGTGCCGTTGTGCGTCCAGGATTTTGTGGAGAGCCCCGGGGCGATCAGTCTGCCATTTCTGAAGAATAGGGCAGGTTGATGGATGGATAATTTTGGACGAATGGAGGTTGTAATGAAGATCATGCTGATGACTTGGGCGGCTCTGATGGCCGTTTTGGTAAACGCGGAAACGTCCGGAACCAATGCTCCGCAGGCAGGTACAAACGTGCCTTCCGTGATCATGGCGAACCCCGCCCCGCCCCCGGGCACGGCGCCTATGCCGCCGTCTGCGGTTTCAAACGCGGTGGCTGGCGCGCCGGATCCCCTGGTGGGCAAGGTGCTTTTGGCGCTGGCATCCAATTTGCAGGGCGCCAAACATTTCCGGTGTGATGTTTCATTCCTGTTCAACAGCGAGACAGAGGGAATGAAGCAGGAGATCTCGACCCATTATGCCCTGGCGGTGGAAAGGCCGAATCGGCTGGCGCTTCGGTATCTCAAGGGGATGCCGGGCAACACGGTGGTCTGCAATGGAAAAACAATAATAACCTATGCGCCCTCTCTGAATCGCTATGAAGAGAAGGAGGCCTCGAAGTCGTTTGAGTCGTTCGCTCAAGGCGTGGGCCCCATGTCCGGCAATATGCTCTTTGTCGATAATCTGCTCCGTGACGATATCTATGCGGCGATCATGGACGGCGTCGTGAAGGCGACCTATGCGGGAAAGGACTCCGTGGATGGCATCGACTGCGTGCATGTGAAGTTTGTGCAGGAGCAATTTGACTGGGAACTGTGGGTTACTCCGGGTTTGACTCCGGTGGTTGTGCAGGTTTTGAACGATATGTCCAAGGCCATGGGGGGCATGGCGGGCGACGGAGCGGCTTCCCGGGGGATGAAAATGACCGTCTTGAACCGGTTTTCCAACTGGGTCGTGGATGGCGCGTTGCCGACGAACGCCTTTGAGTTCAAGCCCCCGTCCGGCGCCAGGAAAGTCGCGTCCCTTTTTGAAGGCGAGGACGAGGACGCCGCAACACCGCCGGTCGTAACCCTTCGGGATGAGGTTCAATCCACCAATGTTGTAAATCGAAAGTAAAGAGAGATCATTATGACAGAAGCGTCCCCCAACGAATACGTTGAACAGCGCCGGGCCAACATGAAGGCGCTGGCGGAAAAAGGCCATGCCCCCTTCGGAAAGGCGTTCAAGCGAACCGACCGCCTGGCCGGTGTCCGGGCCTCGTTTGAGGAGAACAAAGAGGTCAGTCTGGCGGGACGGCTCACTACCAGTCGGGACATGGGGAAAAGCATTTTTGCCGATCTCCGCGATGGCTCCGACCGGTTTCAGATCTATGCCCAGAAGAACACTCTTGGCGAGGCGGCGTTTGACGCCTTTAAGTTGCTGGATCTGGGCGACCATATCGGCGTCGAGGGAACTCTTTTTACGACGCGAACCGGGGAGCCGACCCTCAAAATCACGCGGTGGACACTGTTGTCCAAGGCCCTGCTTCCGTTGCCTGAAAAATGGCATGGATTGAAGGATACCGACCAGCGCTATCGCCAGCGGTATCTGGATCTGGTTGCCAACCCCGCCGTTCGCGAGGTGTTCGACAAACGGATCCGGATGATCCGCGAGATCCGGGCGTATCTCTGTGAGCGCCGCTTCCAGGAGGTTGAGACCCCGATGATGCAACCCCAACCGGGCGGCGCCACCGCGCGTCCGTTTGTGACGCATTACGAGGCGCTCAACTCGCGCATGTATCTGCGGATAGCCCCCGAGCTGTATCTCAAGCGGCTTCTGGTGGGCGGATTCGACAAAGTGTTCGAATTGAACCGTAACTTCCGAAACGAGGGGCTGTCGCGAACCCACAATCCCGAGTTCACCATGATGGAAGTGTACGAGGCCTATTCGGATCGGCGCGGCATGCAGGAGTTGGTCGAAGGGCTCATTATTCATGTCGCACAGACGGTGATGGGCACGTTGAAAGTGGGGACGCCCGAGATGCCGATTGACCTCACGGCGCCCTGGCGGGAGATCGCCTATCGCGACCTCGTCGCCGAACGTCTCGGCGCAGACTGGTTCTCCCTCGATGCGAACGCCATGCGAGTGAAGGCCGAATCGTTCCGCCTTCATGTCAACCCGGCATGGAGTCAGGCGGATATCACCCACGAGATTTACTCCAAGGTGATTGAAAAGTCGTTGCAGAATCCCACGTTTGTCACCCGGTTGCCCGCCGAACTGGTGCCGCTGGCAAAACGGTGCGAGGACGACCCTTCGGTTGTGGATGTGTTTGAACTGGTCATTGGCGGGAAGGAAATCGCGCCCGGGTATTCGGAACTGAACGATCCCATTGAACAGCGGAAACGCTTTGAGCAGCAGGGGGCCATGGCGGGCATCCAGGTGGACAAGGACGAGGTTCAAACCGTGGATGAGGACTTTCTGGCGGCGTTGGAGCACGGCATGCCGCCTGCGGGAGGCATGGGGGTCGGCATCGACCGTCTTGTCATGACCCTGACCGGCAGCGAGGCGATCCGGGACGTTATTCTGTTTCCCCAACTCAAACCCCGCGAGGATCAAAATGCGAAATCTGAAACTTGAAAACTGAAATTACCTTATGCTCCCATTTTCCCTATTCATTGCCCTGAAGTACCTGAAGCCCAAGCGTACTTATTTTTCCGTGGTCACCATGATTTCGGTGCTCGGGGTTCTGCTGGGGGTGGCGGTGCTCATCATTGTCCTGTCGGTGATGACCGGATTTGACGACATGTGGCGCGAAAAGATCCTGGGCTTCAATGCGCACCTGACGGTAACCGCGCGCGGCGGGATTACGGAGGAGAACGAGGTCATGTCCCGTCTGGCCGGGATTCGGGGCGTGGCTGGGGTGGCGCCTTCCACCGAGGGTCAGGTGGTGATCCAGCATGGTGAACGGATGTTTACTCCCATGCTCAGGGGGATTGATCCCGTTCGCGAGGCGGGGGTCAGTCAGATTCCGAAGAGCGTGTCGCAGGGACATTTCAAGGTGGCGGGAAATGACATTGTGATCGGCGTCGATCTGGCCCGGCGGATGGGGGTCGGGGTGGGCGACAAACTCCTGATCAATTCCCCCCGCAGTTTTGTGAGCCGCGACGAGATCACGTTGCCCGAGGAATTCCGGGT
>CAYHEL010000122.1:0-7255 GCA_964355415.1 uncultured Verrucomicrobiota bacterium
GCGACGGGGCCGCGATGGTGAAGCAATTGCGCGAGATGGGTATCCGTACGGTGTTGCACGTGAATTCGCGGCCCTACAGCGAGGCGACGACAACCCGGGGTGTTGCTGAAGGGTGGTTGCGCAGGCAGGGATTCGAGACGGTGGCTCGCGTCGGTGATCCGAAGGCGGAGGTGAAGTATCACGAACTGATCGCCGCTCGAAATGCGGAGGGCATTGGGTGCTGGCTCCAGGATCACGGCGACCGGGTCAGCGGCGAGGTGTTGCCGGGGATTCCCTCGCGTAATCTCTTCGGTGCGCTCTGGGCGCGCGCCACGACAGTGACCGGATCGGATCATGGCGACCCCTCACGAATCGTATTTACCCGCGGGGCGGGAATCGGCGGGCAGCGCCACTGTATTGTGTGGTCGGGTGATACGCGGGTGGGCGTGGACTTCTTCGAGCAGGATCTGTGGTTCATGATCAACGCGGGATTGGCGGGGTATCCGCTCAGTTCGTGCGACCTCGGGGGGTTCATGGGAGCGGACAAGTTCTCGGCGCCGCACAATACGGCTTATGACCGCGACAACCTGGCCCGGCGATTGTGCCAGGCGCTGTTCTTCATGCCCACGCCGCGAACCCAGGACGACGCGCGCGAGCCGCCGAAGTTCCCGTGGAACTGTTCGCCCGACATCGCCCGGCTCTATGGCGAGATGCTGCGCCTCCGGTACCGGCTGATCCCGTATCTGTATTCGTATCTCGTGCATGGCGCGAAGACGGGCGAACCCATTGTGCGTCCGCTGGTGTATCACCACCGGACAGACCGCGTGGCGTGGGAGACGCATGATGAGTTGTACTTCGGCGAGTGGTTGCTCGTCGCGCCGGTGGTGAAGAAAGGGGCCTTGCATCGCACGGTGTATCTGCCGGAGGGACGGTGGATCAACTACTGGACCGGCCGCGAAACCGTTGGCCCGGCGGTCGTTCTGGAGGCGTGTCCGTTAGACCGTCCGGAAGGGTTGCCGATCTATGTCAAGGCGGGGGCGATTCTCCCGAGTCAGGCCGATGTGGATCGGTTGGGTGATGAGCCGCCGCCGGAACTCCGGCTGGACATTTATCCGTCGGGGCGGAGTGAGTTTGTATTGCGCGACTCGGCGATGTTGGAAACGTTAATCGTTTGTGATCGCCGGCCGGGCCGGGTGGATGTGACGATTCGCAGTCCCTTGCGGCGCAGATTCCACGTGAGTTTCCATGGTGTTGGTGAGGAGGATGAACTTCGCGTCAATGGCGTCGCCGGGACGCTCGCGAACCTGAATGTTGAGGTATAGACGGCGGATGGGATACGGACACGTGCCCACCCTTGCCCCCCCCCTGTGCGCGACAACACAATTCACTGTAGTAATGGATACGCATTCTTGGTATATTACTGAGTGGTTGTTTTGTATGAAAAGATCAATCATTAGTCCTGAATATCGTCAAGTGCTTGAAAAACTTGTTCAAATGCGGACAGACGCAGGGAAATCCCAACGTGATCTGGCCCGGTTGCTGGGGCGGGAGCATTCCTTTGTTTGGCGCATCGAAACGGGAAAACGTCGGCTCGATGTCGTCGAGTTTTACTGGGTATGCCAGGCTCTTGGGCGAAATGCCGCCGAGGTGTATGGCGAACTATTCAAGGCGATCACTGCCCTGAACAAATCTGTCCACGGACGTCATTAGGACAGAATTTTGTCAGTATCAGGGGGGGCGTCTTGGATCGTCTCCAGGCAGAGACTGATGGCGTCATCCGGTTTTGCATTCAATGCGGCCACGATCTCGAAGAACTTCGCAATGTCAACCCTTTTGCCCGATTCATAGTGTCCGACAAAAGAAGGGTGACGCCCGATCAATTTGGCCAATTGAGCCTGCGTGAGTCCCGCCTGCACTCGTTTCTCCTTGAGCCATTTGGCTATCTTCTGGTGTTCGTTGATGTTGTTCACGGCATTCCTTTTTGTGATCATGAAATAGTTGCTGAATGAAATCAGGAAAGGATCTGATTGACTGTCGTGTCCAGCACGGAGGCAATGACCGAGAGCTGATAGTAATTGAGTGAACGTTGCCCCGCCTCAATTTCGACTATGGCGGCGGGCGTAACGTCAAGACCTGCAGCCTGAAGACGTTTGGCGAAGTTCTGCCGGGACAGGCGTGGTCTGACCCGTTCCCTCGCTTCTTTTACCTGCTTCCCAATTTTGTCTTGTGATGTCGTCATTACCTCTGCCTGCAAAATGGAGGCAGGAAGGTAGGGTAATTGCCCGTTTCAGTCAATTGAGAAATTCATCAGAAATTCATCCATGTCATGCGTATGTTCCATATTCCCTTGCGGCGGCGTACATGGCGACGACATTCTCGGTCGGAGAGTTATCCTGAAGGGCGTGCGTCGGAGCAAAACAGTAACCGCCGCCGGGCTTCATGGTCTCCAGCGTCCGCCGACAGTACTCCACAACCTCGGCCACGGTTCCGTTGGCCACAGGGCCGGCGGTGCTGATGCACCCGTGAAACGCCAGCCGACCGCCAAAGGTCTTCTTGAGATAGTCGGGCGACATATTTTCTGCTTCAGGTTGCAATGTGTCCACGGCCGTGATGCCCATGGCGATGAAGTCGTCGTAAACCCAACTGCTTGAGCCGCAGGTGTGGATCATGACGGATATGTTAAACGACTTTGCCAGATCAACGAATTTCTGATGCAGCGGTCGCAGATGGCGGCGGTACAACTCAAGGCTGATAATCGGGCCGCGTTGCGTGCCGAGATCTTCGCCAATCATAATGAAATCAATCCGTCCCCGTGCCGCTTCCAGGGTGCGGCGAACCATTTCAATCTGAATATCAATCCGGCGATGGGCCAGGAGCAAGCCCGCCGGATCGTCTGTGATCAAGTCCACCAGGGTTTGCTCCATTCCCCGCAGCATACCGTTCATATTGATGACGTCGGCAAAACCGGCATCGCCGACAAAGAGGGCAAAGGGGTCGTTCCGCCGACACGCGCCGACGATTCCGCTGTAATCGAACAAGTCCGGAGAAGGCATGGGCCACGCGGCGATGTCCTCCTCGGTGGCGTATTGCAGCGGGAAGTCGCAAAAATCCCAGTAACCGCCGCTGGGATGATCAATCCAAATCCGGTGAATCCCCCAGTTATCCACCTTGACGCCGCGTTCAGGGATGTCCGCGTGGAGTTTGGGCCCCCGATAGTGTGGTCCAATATGGCGGAAATCCACGCCCAGCGCCTGTCGCAATCCTTCGCGATTATTCGCATGCAGCCTGAAATGCTTTTTCAGTCTGTGGTCGATGGCGGGATTGGCTGAATAATCAACAGGCACCCGGTCGGGTGGTTGGCGGGCGAGTGTCGTTAATACACGTTCGCGTGATGTCATGGAGGCCTTTTTCATAAATTTCCCCCTCAGTAATCCCTCGAAATAGAATTGTGCACAAGCAATAAGCAGAGTAATCTGTAATGCAGAAGTGACTACAATAAGGAGTATTGCCGTGAAGATCAAGAAAAGCAGAAAGACCTTACCTCCGAACTATCCAAGTCTGCGTCAAGTGTCGGAGTCCCGGGCGCTGCTGGGACTGGCGACCATCGGGTTGTCTGCCATGACGGGGCTGGGCAATCCGGCCAGCACTAGCGAGTCACCTATACGTTTGAGAGGGGAACCGCCCGCGGGACCATCATGCTCAAGTTCGGCGACAACGAATGCTCCGGCGCATCCCCCTAAACTGCCTGGTGCGCCGCCTCCGGTTATCAGTGTCCGAACTGAACCGAGGCGATTGATGGGACTCATTGCCGTTAATCCTTCCGCGACCAACCTCAACAATAGCACCGTGTACCAGGTGAAGGCAGGCGACACGCTTCCTGGTCTGGCCAGGGACTATCTGGGGAATGCCGACCGCTGGCCTGAGATCACGGCCATCAATCCCGGTCTCACTGAGGAAACCATGAAGGCCGGTCGTACGGTCGTGATTCCGACGAAGTCGCCGGCGGCCAAGTAAGATGACCTCCCAACGTCAGTCGGCGCCTTGATGAACGTTACGCTCTGCCTGACCCGAATGGCGCTTAAGATTGATTTCCCATCATAATCGTTATCGTCTGCCCCAGAGAGATCCCGATTACGATTATGATTACCCGGAAATCAGAGAAATGAGAATGTCCTGTTACTGGACGAAGAGTTCGTCAATATCGGGGGCGACTCCGAAACTGGTCAGGGCTTCGGAATAGCGGTAGTATACCTCAAGGCAGAGTGCGCCGAGTGCTGTAGTATAGACCCGGCCGGCCCGTTCGGCCCAATGGTCGCCTTTGGGATCCCAACTGCCGGCGTTGTCCCCATCACGCCGCTGGTGTTCCAGCAACACGTCCCGGATATGCTGGTTCCACCACAGTCTGTATTCTCCGCCCATGTTGTGCATGGCGTAGGTGGCGTAGTACCAATTGTAGAAATCCCGCTGTCCCCAGTTCGGCGGTCGCTCACGGGTCATTTCCGCGCCCTTGATCAGCAGGTGGTTCTTCACTCCCATGCCGCTAAATTGACGGATCATCATGCCGGCGCAGGTCAGGGAGGGATTCGGGTTGCCGTTCAAATTCTGGTTGGCCTCATAGGTGTACCCGACGGCGCCGGAGGACTCCTTCACGGCGCCCTTGTCGGTCACACTGTCGAGAAAGGTGAGCGCCTGGGAGAAGACGCCGTTGTCGAACGGGATTTGAGCCAGGCGGGCGGTCTTGAACGCCTGAATAAACCAGGCGGTCACGGAAATGTCGCTGGCCGCCACGTTGGGTTCATAACGCCAGCCGCAGTCGGTGTTGACGGCTTTCTGGCAGTAGGCGATGGCCTTGCGGGCGGCCGTGCCGATACGTTCGTCGCGGGCCCGGCCATAGGCCTCGCACAAGGCGATGGTGCAGATCGCATGGGTGTATTGACTGGAACCGCGCCAGGTGATCCTTCCGTCGGGTTGCTGGCAGCGCATGATGGCCTCGAGCCCTTTCAAGACCGTGCGCCGGTATTCACCCTTGCGGGTCGTGTGGCCTCCGCTCATCAACGCGAGGCATGCGAGGCCGGAGACGGCTGCAGAGGCGTTCTCCGGGCCTTCGTGAAGGTCGGCGCGCCAGAGTCCGTCAGCCTCCTGGTGGCTGGCGAGCCAGTGAAGAGACGAGTCCACGGCGGCCTTGGTTTTGACCCCGCCTGTTCGTTCCACGGTCATGAAGAATTCACTGGATCCGAACAGATTGATGTTGGCGGGACCCAGTTTACCGAGAGTCGGCGCGGTCTGATCGCCGAATTTGCGTGGAATGACAATGGCTTTCCGGCCCGGTTGCGGGGCCACATTCATGGTGTACCGGGCGGGTCGGTCATGCGGAGTGGGTTCGTTGTACTTCACGAAATCGGCCGGGTCGAGAGTCTCGGCGGCAATGGGATTCACCACATAGCCGGTTTCCTTTGATGTCTGGCTGATTTCAAGCGGGGCATCCTGCACGTTGAGTTCCGTGGCGGCGACCTCAATGCGGGGCGACGCGATATCCACATTCTTGCTCTGGATTACGTTCTGTTCGACGGGAACAGACTGGGGCGCGGTGGAGACCTGGATGTCCGGGGTATCCAGTTGGTTGACGGTCTCGGACTGATCCGCCATTTCCTCCTTGCGCTCGGGCATGATGTTGCGGATCGGTTCCTTAATCGGGTAAGGCTCAACCTTGGGTTCGGAGACCTCGAACACAAACTCCTCGATGGCCCGGCTCAGGATGGCGGCGCTGGGGGTGATTCTCCAAAGAATGGCTCCGAGCAGGATCAAGGCCGACACGATGAGTCCGATGAGAACCGCGCGCCGGTCGATGATTTGCGTGTCGGCCCCGAGTTCCTCGGCGAGAGTGCGTCCCTTGAATTTCGGAATCACGAGTGGCGCCTGCGGGGTGGGCGCAGGGTGGGGCGGCGCCGGTTTTCCCGGGCCCGCCCCGGGGGCGCCCCTCTCGCGTTTGTATGGATCACTCATGTTCGGCACGGACGTACTCCGGTCACTTGTTTTCCTGAACTTCGACAGTGGCCGAGACCTTGGTAATCCCGACCTGCGCGCAGCAACTCATGACAGCGGCGATGTTTTCCCAGCGGACGTTGCGATCCCCCCGGATCACAACCGCCTGATCCCGGTTACGCACCCGAGCCCGGCTCAGGTTTACGGTGAGGGCCGAGAGCGAGAGGGGTTCGTTCTCCACATGGTAAAACGCCTTGCCGCCCGGCATGAAGCGAACGTTAACCACGATGGGACGGGTGGGCGGCAGAACCGTCTTCACCGCCTTGCTCTGCTTGGGCAGTTCGATGGCGAGATCCTGCTCGATGGATTCGATGAAGGAGGAACTGACAAGCAGGAACAGGATAATGGCGAAGATGCAATCCACCAGCGGCGTCATGTCGATGGTCATCGCCTCGTCGGCCTCGCGATTGAATGTAAAGGATTTCATTCCGTCTCCCCGGGGTTGTCAGGTGTTGCCCGAATCCGTTCCTGCGCTGGCGCGTTTAATCAGGGCCAGCCGGTGAATGAAGCGTTCCGCGAGGACTTCGCAATCCGAAACCAGCGCGTTTAATTTCTGGTTGAAAATGAAAAACAGGAACAGGGCCGGGATGGCGACCATCAGGGCCGAGGCGGTCGAGAACAGTTTCACGCGGATCCCGGAGGCCAGGGCGGAGGCCTTCGCGGCGCCCGTGGCGCCCGCCACGGCCTCGAAGACGATCACCATGCCGACGATGGTTCCCAGCAAGCCCAGAAGCGGCGCGGCGACAGCAATCAGGTTGAGCGCCTTGACCGGGATTCGCAGTTTGCCGATCTGCCTGTTGGCGGCCACATCACACCGGAATTTGATGTCGTCGAGCGAGGAGGTTTCGAACCGATCCACCATCGCGCGACAGACGGCGGGGAAAAATCCCGGCGTGGAGTCGGCCAGTTTTTTGAATGTCTCGACGTCGCCCGCTTCCAGCGCCTGTTCGGCCTGGACGGCCCGGGCGAGCCCGGGGAGGTCTGACGCATGGACGCCTCGTTCGGCACGGTCTTCGAGGGCGTCGCCGCCCGGCTCCCCCACGCCGTCGCCCTCTCCGAGCCCGGGCGTGACCTCACCTACGCCGAGTTCGACGACCGCGCCGCCCGCCTCGCCGCGGCCCTCGAGGCGGCTGGTGTGGGCCCCGGCGACACGGTGGCCTGCTACCTCTACAACGGCGCCCCGTACCTGGAGACCGTGTTCGCGGCGTTCAAGCTCGGCGCCATCCCGGTCAAC
>CAYHEL010000123.1:0-7213 GCA_964355415.1 uncultured Verrucomicrobiota bacterium
CGCGCCCCGCCATATTGGTGGCAATGGTCACGCCCCCCTTGTGACCCGCGCGGGCCACAATATCCGCTTCACGCTCATGATTCTTCGCATTCAACACGTTGTGAGGGATCTTGGCCCGATTCAACATCCGGCTCACCAACTCGGAAGTCTCAACGGAAATCGTGCCAACCAGAACAGGTTGCCCGCGGGCATGGCACTCGATGATTTCATCGATGATCGCCTTGAATTTCTCCCGATGCGTCTTGTAAACGACATCGTTACGGTCAACCCGGCGGACGGGCCGATTGGTGGGAATGACCATCACGTCGAGTTTGTAAATCTGGTGGAACTCATCGGCCTCAGTCTCGGCCGTACCCGTCATCCCGCCCAGTTTCGAATACATGCGAAAATAGTTCTGAATGGTAATGGTGGCCAGCGTCTGGGTTTCCCGCTCGATTTTGACGCCTTCCTTCGCCTCCACGGCCTGGTGAAGACCATCGCTCCAACGGCGTCCCGGCAGGATTCGTCCGGTATATTCATCCACGATAAGAACCTGGTTTTCCTGCACAACGTACTGAATGTCCTTTTCATACAGACAGTAGGCCTTGATCAATTGATCCACATTATGGATGCGTTCACTGCGTGTGGCGACCCGATCCTGAAATTCCTGCTTCTGCTTGGCCCGCTCCGTCTCACTCAAGGAGGTGTTTCCATCCAAGTCAGACATGATGGAAACCAAGTCGGGCAACACATAGGCATCAGGGTCTGACGGGCTCATCTCTTCACACCCTTTTTCCGTCAACGTGGCGTCATGCCCCTTCTCGTCAATATTGAAGAACAATTCCTCCCGTAGTTCCCGGGCCTGCTCCTTGTACATGTCGGTCAACATCTGGCCTTCAACCTTTTCCAGAAGCCTGCGGACGGCCGGTTCCTCCAGAATGTGCATCAGTTGCTTGTGCTTGGGCATCCCGTGGTGCACCTGATACAGTTTCGCCATGGCCATGGAATCATTTTTTTCCTCAATGGCCTGGCGCGCCTCCGTAACAAGACGATTACAGAGTTCAGCCTGTCGCTTCACCAGGCGTTCAACCCGGGGTTTGAGATCCATATACTGATTCGACGAAACCGGAGCCGGGCCCGAAATGATGAGCGGGGTGCGGGCTTCATCAATCAGGATGCTGTCAATTTCGTCGATCAGGGCATAGTGATAGCCCCGTTGCACCTGATCCTCGGGGCGCCACGCCATCCCGTTGTCACGCAGATAATCAAAGCCGAATTCACTGTTGGTTCCGTAGGTGATGTCTTTGGCATACTCGGCGCGACGCTGCTCCGAGTTCATGTGGTTCTGGATACATCCGACGGTGAGGCCGAGATAGGTGAACACCTGCCCCATCCACTGTGAATCGCGACGAGCCAGGTAATCGTTCACGGTGACAAGATGAACATTGTTTCCGCCCAACGCATTCAGGTAAAGCGGCAACGTGGCCACCAGTGTCTTGCCTTCACCGGTCGCCATTTCCGCAATCTTTCCCTGGTGAAGAGCGATGCCCCCCATTAACTGGGTGTCAAAGGGCACCATATCCCAGGTCAAATCGTGGCCGCACACCTGGAATTTGTTCCCACAGAGACGACGGCAGGCGTTCTTAACGACGGCGTAGGCCTCGCACAGAAGATCATCCAGAGAGGCGCCCTTGGCAAGACGCGCCTTGAATTCCTGGGTCTTGGCTTTCAGTTGATCATCCGTCAACGACTGATACTGCTGTTCCAGTTCACAGATCCGTGCCACCATCGGCCGCATCTTTGTGACGTCACGATGATTCTTGGTGCCAACTATTTTCTTGATCAACCACTGCATACGCTTAAACCCTCATTCCTCAAAAAAACATCCCTGCTGAAAGATGAACCGGATTCAACCAGCCGCAGACTTTAGGTTATTGCCGCCATGATTGCCAGCCCGAATACGGTGTGGTAACGTGTGCCGCATCGTTATGAATAACACGTCACTCAATCTGGGTCAGACCGAACTTGATCCCGTTCCGGAAACGACGCCGTCGTCACCGGAATCCGGCTCTGACATGAATGAACTAATCGCTCATTACAAGGGATTGATCCAGTCCCGGAGAATTTCGCATCCCGTCCCCTACCAGTTTTCCCGTGAACTGGGCAAAGGGCGGCAGGGCATCGTGTTCCTGGCCGACCGGCAAGGCGGACGCGGGTGCCTGACCCGACACGCCGTCAAATTGCATGACCCGGGCATCTATTCGTCTGCCGAGAAATACTGGGTCGACATGGCCCGCCTGGCAAGCCAGGTTTCCAAACTCCAACCCGTCCACAGTGACAATCTGGTGACCCGCGAAACCTATGACGAAACGAATGGCATTGGTTTTCTCCAAATGGCCGTGATTGACGGCATTGACCTGCAGTACCTGCTCAGCGGAACCCATCTCGCCATCGCCCGAAGTCAATCCACGGATGAAGAATGGAATCATTTCATGAACACGCTATTCTGCATGAAGGAAGCGCGGTTTATGCTCCAGCCCGGGGTCGCCCTCTATATCCTCCGAAAAATCCTGCTGGGTCTGATGGTACTTCATGAGGCAGGTTACCTGCATGCCGACGTCAAACCATCGAACATCATGATCGACCGCATGGGCTCGGTAAAACTCGTTGATTTCGGACGGGCCGTGGAAATCGGGGAACGGATCAGCATCCTCCTCGGAAGTCCCATCTATATGGCCCCTGAAACGCACCGACTGGAACCCGGACTCGCTCAAACCGACCTGTTTAGCGCCGGGATGGTCGGTCTCGAAATGCTGGGGGGAGAGAATCTCCAGTCGTTTATGGATCTGACGGATGAGCAACTGCTGGGGTTTAAGATGACCCTGGTGGATCGGGTTGAGTCGATGCTCCCTTCAGACTTCCATAAGAGCAAGCGATTGGTGCAATTACTCAAACGCTTTCTCCATCCCAAACCCTCGCATCGGTATTCAAGCGCTCAGGATGCCGAAGAAAGTTACTATCGCCTGCGCGGAATATACCGTGAAATGGGGCTTGACGCGGACACCGAATACGACCGGGAATTGCTTTTGTATCTTCAAAAAATCACGGATCCGCAGACCGGCCACCTGAACCCGATGCTGGAATAGCCCTCAGCCATCAAACGGCACAATAGAAGTCCGCATCTCCCCTGTGTTCGCGTCGTACGGAACCCCGTTTCAGAAGTTCGGACAGAGCGGCCTGAACGTCGGCATCAGGAAGAGCGAAGGTCGTTATGATATCGCAGGCCCTGCTGGGGTGCCGCTGAATCAACCCCAGGACGCGTTCGACAAATACCGCAAACGGCGGGGACACAGTCACGGAACTGGCGCCTGCGGTAGAGCCGCAGATCACTTCCGCCACGGGGCTGAATAGGCCGGCCAGATTCTGTAACGCAACAACGGAGACAGGTTGCGTCTCCCTGTCACCAGCCGGACGTACGGCGGTATTGAGGTGGATGCGATCCGGGGCGATCACCGCCGCCATGGTGGCAATGCGCGCCATCTGTTCAGGTGTGTCATTCACCCCTGGCGCCACGAACACCTCAAGCCAATACTCTCCCTTAAACCCAAACCGCATGGCCTTGAGGCCTTCCAGAAACCGATCAAACTTCAGCGACGTGTGAGGACGATGCAACGTCTCAAAAGAGGCCTCATCCCATGCACTCAAGGTCGCTTTTACGACATCCGCCTTGCCTGCCGCATCACGGACATCCGGAAGCGTAAAAAGGGATCCATTGCTGAGCAGAATGCGACGGAATTGGGATCTGGCGCCTATGGCATCCAGAATCTCTCCAAAATGGGAATGTAGCGTGGGCTCACCGCCGCCCGCCAGGGTCACACAATCCGCCTGTCCGTCCTCGACCATCCATCGGTCGAACTCGGCGATGACGCCGACGACGGAAACATAATCGCGACGAACCACCGTCTTTTCCGTTGTGGCGCCGACCTGGCAGTAAGGGCAGTCCCAGGTACACACCTTGAGGGGAACCAGATCAATCCCAAGAGAACGGCCCAGCCGCCGCGAGCGAACTGGGCCAAACAGAAAACTATATGACAGGCTCATCAACCGGGGGAAATGGCCTCAACCGGGCACTCACCCGCACACAAGCCGCAATCGACACACTTGTCGGCATCGATCACAAACTGCTTGTCGCCCTCGGCAATGGCTTCCTGCGGGCAAACCGGCGCGCAACTGCCACATTTCGTACACTTGTCTGAAATGACATAAGACATGATGCTTCTCCTTGTTGTGTTAAATAGATGGAAATAGTATGCCTTCAAGGCGCGTCTGTCAATATCGCGACACTGCCGCTTGTTTTATGGCCATGTCTGGCATGCGGCCCCGGCCTCCCCATGCAAATTCGTCACCGCCACTGTGCGCGGATCGGTTCTTCGGTGACCCGCCAGTCACCAAACAGTGGTTTGACGTACTTGACAACCTGGTAAAGCTCCTGCGTTTCGTCGCGCCGGTAAACGTACCAGTCAACGGTGATTGTTCGGGCTGACTTGTTGAGAAGTCTTACCCCGTGGACTTTAAGGTCTGGATGCTGGGCATGGTAAATCTGGCCGACATCGGACTCGTTGGGCCGCCAGAGTAACCACCAGAGCAATGTTCCGGCAACCCCAAGAACCAACACAATAACCACGCTCGTTTTTATAACCTTCTTCATCGTCATTCATGCCTCTCAGGATTTGTTCCATGAATCCATGGATAAGAAATCACAAGCGTTTTAGTTCTCGTCTTTGTCCGGCTTGGCTATCCAGAGCGAGAGGAGGTAAACACCCAACAGGACGTCGGTTTGATTCGGCTCGCTTCCTGCCGACTTCCCGTCAGGTTCCTGCAACAATTCCAGACACCAGGCAGACAGGCCAAACCGTGCGTCGTTCCAGATCATCGTCTCAACGAACGCCTCCGAATCCTTGCCGAATTTGATCCCGTAGCGCAGGGCCGCAAGACCAATGGCCAATTCAAACAGGCAACCGACCGACTCCCGCCTCCTCCCGGCCAACACATGCTCGCCAATCTGGATCACCTTGTCCTGAAGAACCTGTCCCTGGAACTTCAGGTCGCCCTGCGCCTCCTCAACGGTTTCGCGCACCTGCTTCAGCAGGCGCTCAATTTCGCTTCCCGGCTCACGATTCTCCCGTACCATGACCTGATAGAATTCACCCGGATTTCCAAGCAGATCCCCCACCGCGATGGCCAGGGATGACTTCAGCACCGGATTCGTTGCCGCCTTCATCCGGGGGATAATCTCGTAAAGCGCGGCCATCTCTCCCAGTCTGGCCAATGCCTCACTTGAGGCCGAGATCACTTTGGCGTCGCGGCTTCGGAGCAAAACGTCCAGAAGGGGCTTTCTGGCACGACCATCCCCAATGTCACCCAAGGCACGCGCGGTTTCAGTGACGGTTTCACGGTCCGAATCATTGAGGCGGTTGATCAATGCCTCCACAGCCTGTCGGCTATGCGCCTGGCGCAGTGCCCGCGCAATCTGCGGCGCAAGATCGGCATTCGGGTCCTCCAGTTTTACGATGAGGGCCTCCACCGCATCCGGACTGCCGATCCGGCCCAACGCCAGGGCGGCGGCCTCGCGGACATCGCTTGAGGGATCATCCAGTTGATGGATCAGATCACGCACGGCAATTCGCAGTTTATTCTCCCCCACCCGCCGCGTGGCGTCCACCCGGTGGGTACGGCGGGTCGCGCTCATCATGGAATAGATATTATAAATCCCCGACAAAGTCCGGAGGGGATTGGAAAAAGGCAGAGTGGACAGAGCCGTCCGGAAACCCATCTCACCCTTGCGCTGTTTGATCGCGAACATGAACCGGAGCGCGACGAGCCAGACGAGGGCGGCATTGATCAGCAACAGAACGTGGAAGAAACTGACCGGCAATCCCGTGGGCAGCAACCAATGAATGGACTCCTTCTGCATCCACGCCTGAATCCAGTCCATCAATTTTCCGCCCAGAACCGGACCGAGGGCGCCAATCAACCCCACCACGCTCCAATGCGCCGCCATGGCCATGGTTCGCCCCTCAGGGGGTGAGAGCGCTGGAAGAAGACTGACCTGGGAAAGGGCAATTCCCGAGAATATCAAACCGGCGAACACACTGGCCACAACCATCACCAGCATGATCTGACTGACCTGGAAAGGAGGGATCCAAGGCAGGTTGAACGACACCGAACCCTCCCTGAGGAAGAACCAGGCAATACTCACCACCGGGGCAAGCAACATCATGATCGCGCCGAAGTTGCGCGCACCTATGCGGTCCATGACATAGCCCCACAGCACCCCCGCCACGGATGCTCCCACCGTCCCGCTGACGGCGAGCATGGATAAATTGAAGTAACTGATATGAAGATCCCTGCTCAGGTACACAAGGCCGAACTGCCCTGTAATCCCGGCGGCAAATGCCCACGATCCAATCGCCAGCGTGAGCCACAGGAAGTCGCGGTTCGAAAAGGGTTTCAGGATGCGCGACACCACTCCACTGCGAACAGGAGACGCCGCAGGCTTCGGCTCGGGCACCCACAAGTGTAAAATGATATCCGCGGAGCCCAGCACCGCCGCCAACCCGAATACTATGGAGAACCCGGTATATGACCCTCCCGGTTTCGCGGGATCGGGAAATGCGTCCAGGATATATCCCGCCGCGATGAGGCTGAACAGGCTGGCGATGGAGATGATGGAGTGTCGCTTGCCCCAGAACGTGGAACGTTGTGATTCAGGAACCAGATCCGCCATCCAACTCCACCAGGATGCGCTGCCCAATTGCCCCAGCATCCCGCTGATCGCAACAATCCAAATAATCACCGGGGCCAGCCATGGGGAATGCGGGGCCAGCACCACGGGTAGCAAGGCGGGGATGAACCAGAGCAATCGGTGCGGAACCAACGCCAACCCGAAAAACATCTTACGGGAGGGAAGCCTCTCGGCCAGCAAGGCTGAAACAATTTGCAGCGCCATGGCAAACTGTCCGACGGTGGCCGTGAGACCAATCATCACCCCGCTCGCACCGATGCTCTTCATGAACATGGTGATGGGCATGCCGCCGACAATCGTGGCCCACATCATGCCCATGCATCCGGCCATGATATTCAGACGCAAGCCACGCTGAATATCACGATCCGTCAGGGGACTGCCATCGACCCGGACTCTTGTACTGCCTTGTTCCAACATGGGGCGGGACTA
>CAYHEL010000124.1:0-7180 GCA_964355415.1 uncultured Verrucomicrobiota bacterium
GAGCACCGGAATGGTCACGCCCTGGACAAATTCCCCGCCCGTGGTCGGACTGCTGATGCTGACCGTGGGCGCGGCGTTCGGGGCCGGGTTCCGCACAAAAACCGGGTTGGAGTAGAACCAGAGATCGTCAAAGGCCATGGCCGCCGTATTCGCGCCCAGGAGGCTGTCCGCGAGCGGGTTACCCGCGCCGTCGGTCTGGTTGGCGACATTGAGCCCCAGATTGGCGCCGCGCAAACGGAGGAACCGCGAGTTCGTGACGGTCACGGACAGCGTCATCTGGCGCCAGCCGTCGCCCTGGTCGATCCACTGCACGCTGGTGATGCCGTTCGTATCGGTCACGCCACCGACCGCGTCGAAGCGTGCGATGACGCGGGCGTCGGAGTCGATCTGGCTGTAGGCCGGATTCGGGGTGACGCCATCCCCGAGGAAGGGCGCGATCTTGGAAGCCAGAGTGCCGGCGATGAGGTCAATGTGATCCAGCGCGGGGTTGGTATAGCTGCTGTAGGTGTTGTTGTTCGTTCCCACTGGATCATGCACGCGGATGGTGACGGTAACCTGCTCGCCCTGCGGAACCACGCAGGTCTGTCCCATGACGGCATTCGAGACCGAGAAGGTCAGTGAGTCAATCAGATCTCCCTCAACCACCCAACTGTTGCCGGAACGCAGTCCGTCAGCCACCATCTGCGCCGCTTCGGCGCTGTTCGCCTGCTGCACGTCGGGAACGTGCAGATAAGTCTTCTGATACTCACCCGGCCAGAAGTCTCCGCTCGTGTTGTGGAAGTCGGAACTGGCAAACAGCCACCAGCCGCGTCCTTCGGCCAGCATGGCGTCCCACAGACCGCCAACCTGCGCGGCATAGATGCCGGTGCCGCCGAAGGTGCCGCCCTGGCCGGCGGGCGCCGGGGGCACGCCGGCGGTCGTGGCATAGCCGCCGCGCCCACCGGATTTCTGATGGCCGGGCATGCTCTCGAACCCGAAGGCCACGGAGGGGCCGACATTGTTGAAGTCGCGGAAGTGGGCGATGGTGTAGGAGTTGGCGCGTTCCGGATGCGCAGGCACGAACCAGCTCTCGCCGGGGTAGTTAGCCTGCAACCACGCCACGGCGTTGGTCGCCTTGGTGTGGTTGTTGACCGTGCTCTTGCCGGTCCAGATGCCGCCGGGGCCGCCGCTGACATCCGCGTCGCTGGCATCGAACCGGTACTCGAATTCCGCGATCGGCGGCAGATTGGGGTCCTCGGGGAACTGCTTGGCGATGACCGCCGTGGAGACATGCTCATGGCCGGGGCAGTTCAGTTCGAGCCCCTGGATCACAGTCCGGTCGGGGTACACGGCGCGGCCGACCTTGACCTCGCCCCAGGAGTGATCGGTAAGACCGGACGGCACGGCGTAACCGCCGATGTCTTTCCAACGGAAGTCGCTGCGGAACGAACCGCCATGCTCGCTATTGGCCCACCAAGCCAGGCCGTAGGACGCATCCTTGGCGAATACGTCCGCCATCTGCAGCGAACCGTCGGTGTGCAGCGTGTGCTGGTGGAAGTCGCCAGCCACGTATCCCGGCGCGGCGACTTGCACGCGCGACGCCGCAAAAGTGGCGGTATAGTTCAACACGGCCCAGACCGTGGCGGAGTTCGTATCCACGCCGTAAGTTCCGAGCGCGTAGCTGGAGTTCCAGGGACCGAAAACAAACTGCCGCTGCCCGCCGACATTCTGATCCACAGCCAGCACCCAGCGCGTGAAGGTATTGCGCGTGGCAAGGGCGAAAGACCCGCTCTGCAGCTCCTCATCCGTAATCCCCGTGGGGTCATAGCTGAGCGACAGCGTATAGGTGTCGGCCTGGGCGGCTCCGATGTCGGTCATACCCCACAGGGTGAGGATGTCGCTGGCCGTATTGTTCGCCCGCTTCCAACCGGTGTTAACGGTTTTGACGAGGGAACGCGCGCTACCGTCTTTGAGGGTGCTGGCGTTGGTGCCGCCCAAAATGCCGACCGTCGTCCCGAGGAATCCACTGCCGAAGGCGATGCTCTCCCGTACGTTGGTGTACGAGTTCCCCTGCGGAACCGCATAGTCCTGTCCGTTCAGACTGTAGCCGAAGGTCTCGCGTTTGCTGAAATGAAGCGCGGGCGTGACGGCGGGCGAGTTGCCGGACGGGAACGTCTCGTTGCTGGCATAATAATCCACAGTTACGAGCGGACCATCAACCGTGAAAATATAGTAACCGATCCGGTAGAGATCCTGGGCCACGGAGGTCTCGCGCCGCGGGGTGTTGTAGGTCTGGTCGCGCGAGGGAATCGACGGCGTGTAGAACTTGCTGCTGTCAGAGGCGCAGATGATGGAGCGCGCGGACGAGAGTCCGTCCGGGCTGGCGATGAGCGAACGCTGGTGGATGTGGTCATGCCCGCCAAGGACATACCCGACATCCGTCTGATCGCACAGACCCAGGAACGCATTCTGCGCGGTCGCATTGGCGGCGGCATTGGCGCCGAAAAGGACATCGACATGATCCTGACCGATCAGGTTCTTGTGGGCGAACACAAAGGCGTGCGTGCCGACGGTGCGGTTGGAGAGTGTCGCGCCGATCCAGGGGATCTGATCCACGATGGCATCGTTCACCGCGGGGGTAACACCGGAGAGCCGTTCAAACTGATCGAGCAGCACGAAACGCGCGTTGTTCAGATCGAAGGCATAGCTCAACCCCTGCAGGTTCCCGTTGGCGGAGGGATCCGGACTGCCAAGAAGGTTCGCTCCGACCAGGTTCGCTCCGGCGCCCTGTGTCTGCGGGAAGTTGTTGGTGAATGCCAATCCCCCGGGTTGCGACGTCTCATGGTTGCCGCGCAGCGGAAAGAACCCGATGCCCGCGTCGTAGAGCGGCTGCGCTGCGGCGGCGCGCACGGCGAGGTCGGCAGGTTGCCCGCTCTCGGTGAGATCGCCCACCTGAACCACGAACTTCACGCCTGCGGCAATGAACTGCGGGTTGAGCTGATTGATGATGGACACCGCCACGTCATTCGGATTGTTGACGGGGTCAGCGGGGACGCCGGTCCACTGCGTGTCCGCCATCACGCCAAACTTCCAGGGCGCACTTTCCGCTGACGCCGACAATCCGCCTGCCAGGCCCAGCGCAAATACGAAGGATACTGTTGCGCGCTGAAGTGTTTTCTTCATTTTCATTCTCCGTTTCAGTTGACCATTCATGCTCTCTTCTCCCGTTCTTGACCGATTCAATTCTGAAAACGCCCGGACTATACCCCGCAGAGAATATGGCATTGAATAGGTGCAAATTAATTATCGATTAGTTTGGGTGGATCATCCCAATCGCCATCTAACGCTTCACTAATCGCTTCCTGACGCCAGTCCGGCACGTTGGTGGAATGCAAATGCGGCTTAAAGCAGTCCTGCCCGGTCTGTTTGGACTCTGGTTCGTCATACCGGCCGGAGCGGCGGCGCCCGTCCCGGCGCTGGACATCCAGGTTGCGGGCGATCCTGTCATTCAACGGGTGCTGGCGCTTGATCCGATTCACATCCACACCAGCGGGAATGTGGAAACCGAATTCACGGCCATCGCCCGGGGACTCGGCCATACGAACCTGGTCATGGACGTGCAAACCACCTACGCCCGGATGCTGCCACCCGGCCGCCAGCCGGAATTTGTCATCAAACAGGCCTCGACCAACACGTATTTCTACGTCAACAAACACGGGGAGCGCTCCGATATCCGGGAAGTGTTGCGCCGGAGCGATTCACCCGACGGCATCCGGTGCGTCTATCATGTAAAGGGGACACGCTTCTTCGGTCCGTTCGAGTCGGTGATCCAGGTCGATGTTCGCCCGGGCAAGACGACGGGAACCACCGGTTACGAGATCGAGGTCTATGCCCATCCTGAAGTCACCGTGACGCGATTCCTGGCGCGTCATCTTCCGCTCATCGATCTCTACTTCCAGCGCAAAACACGGGATGTCGTCAGACTGGTGGTCGGCATCGTGCGCGAGAGCGTGACGAACACCGGGACTGCAACCGCCGCCACGGTTGACGCCAAGGACAAATCGCGGATATAACGTCATTCGTTGGCGCGGGAGAAAGGTTTCTATGAAGACAAGAGCGTGGGTTAGGAGGCTGGCTTGGCGCATCGCCCCCGGTGTGATGCAAAGACGGTACGTTAGGAGGGAATACGATGCCATTGCCAAAGCCGACGCCTGTGAACGCGGACTGTGGTTCATGAACGAAGGTTATGCGCCAGTCGACGAGACGGAACGGCAGCCTGCCCTCGATAAGGCGGACGAGCCTTATGTGCATCACATGCGTCTCTACTGGCAGTTGGCATCCGCCGTGCCGATGCGGGATAAGGACGTTCTGGAGGTGGGGTGCGGTCGCGGAGGGGGTGCCTATTTCCTGATGAAATATATGGCCCCCGCAAGGATGGTTGGGGTCGACCTGTCCGAGCGCAACGTGGCATCGGCTTCCGCAGCGCTCCCGCTGGCGAACGTTTCCTTCCGCCGGGGAAATGCCGAGTCGCTCGCGTTCGCCGACAGCCGTTTCCACGTGGTCGTCAACATCGAGTCGTCGCATCTCTACCCGCATCCGGAATGCTTCTTCCGGGAGGCTCACCGCGTGCTGAGACCCGAGGGCCACTTCCTGTTGGCCGACCTGGGGAGCCGCGCCCGAATGTTGCAGCTCCCCAACCAACTCAGAGACGCGGGATTCGATATCCGCCTGGCGCGGAACATCACGGCGAATGTGATCAAGTCCATCGGGATGGACCAGGCACGGCGCGAGAGCGTCTTGCGTGCGATGGCCAGGGACGAGCAGGATTTCCGCCGACTGGCAGACTGGGGGCGGATGGTCGGCACCCAAGGGTATCGAGCCTACTGTAACGGACAGGACGAGTACTGGAGCTTTGTGCTTCAGAGACGATGAGTCGCCGCGTCTGATTCAGTTCGTCAGGCGCTCATGTTTTCCGGCGACCTTGAAGTTCACATAGAGGTTCATCAGGTAGTTCCACAGGCCCACCATGCTGGCAATGGAAACCCGGGCATACAAATAGTGGAGATGGTATACGCCAACCAGAACGGCCATCCCCGCCATGGCAATCACGGCGCCGATGCAGGCAATGGCCATGAAGATAAAATACCCCGCCTGCACGGATCTCAAGGTGCCGGTAAACACCCACCGGCGATCCAGAACATAGTTGATCGACACCGCGACCACAAAAGCCAGCCCCGTTGCCAGAATGTAATTCCACAATAGCCAATCGATAAAGGCGTAAAGCAACAGGAGATCCAGGGCGAACGTCAAACCACCCACCGCAACATATTTCATGATGCGTTCCAAACTATGCGGGGGTTTCCAGTTGTGTCCCATAGAAGGCAGGCTGACAGTCATTCGGATTATAGTCCCACAATTCCCGAGATGAGTCCAAGCGAATTGCGCTTCGCACCGACTTCTAACCTCCGTCTAACACCATCATAATCCGGGACAAACATCCGTCAGGCATCGTTACCGGCCTATGAATAACGCCCTCTCGCCCGACCAAGCGCCGCGCCGCGCCTTCTTTCTCCTGGGTGTGTTCCTCATCACGGCATCCGTTCTGGTGCTGCAGGTCGTGCAAACACGAATCCTCTCCGTCATCGCCTGGTATTACCTGGCCTTCTTCTCGATCAGCGTCGCCATGCTGGGCATGACGGCGGGCGCCGTCTGGGTGTATCTCAAACGCGACGTGTTGCCTTTGGAAAGACTGTCCACGGTCATGGCGGATTCAGCGCTGCTCGCCGCCGTGGCGATGCCGACGTCCGTGATGTTGCAGTTCTGCCTGATCACCCGGCTCCTGCCCTCCCTCACCTCGGTCATCTCATGGGTTTTGCTGATGACGGCCATGACCGTGCCCTACTTCTTCGCTGGAATCGCCGTGAGCCTCGCCTTAACCCGTAGCCCCTTCCCGGTCAGTTTGGTTTACGGGATCGATCTACTGGGCGCCGCGCTGGGATGCGTCGCCGTGGTCGGCATCCTGAATATGCTGGACGGGCCTACCGCAACGCTCTTCGCGGGAGTGATGGCCGGCCTCGCCGCTGATGCGTTCGCCCGGGGCGCCACGGCCCCGGAACGGCTTCACCAACAGGGGCGCGGGCGCTGGCGCCACCCCTTGTCGGCCACGCTCATCATGGCCCTGCTGATTCCGCTCAACCTGTCTCTTCCCTTCGGCTTCAAGCCGCTGATGGTGAAGGATGGGTTTGAGGATCATCTCCGTTCCCGCACCGAACGATGGAATTCCTATTCGCGCATCGTCGCGTACCCGCCGGTCGCCTCCACGCCTTATCTCTGGGGCCCCTCACCGCTTCTCGACAAGTCCCTGGTTGTGCAGCAATCCGCACTCTATATTGATGGCGCCGCTGGCACTCCCATGTACCGCTTCGACGGCACGCCGGCCTCGATCGCCTTCCTGAAATACGATCTGGTCAATCTGGCCTATCATTTGCCGGGCCTTACCAAGTCCGCCGTCATTGGAGTTGGCGGAGGACGCGATCTCCTGGCCGCCCACCTGTTCGGCGTCAAGGACATCACCGGGATCGAGGTCAACCGTATCTTCATCGACTTGTTGACGAGTCACCCCACGTATGCGCCCTTCTCGAACCTGGCTTCGATTCCCGGTTTGAAACTGCACCTGGATGATGCCCGCACCTGGTTCGCCGCCAGCCATGAATCCTTCGATCTGATCCAGATGAGCATGATCGACACCTGGGCGGCGACCGGCGCGGGCGCCTTCTCCCTGAGCGAGAACGGACTCTACACGCTCGAAGGCTGGCGCGCCTTCGTAAGGCGGCTCACGGACAACGGCGTGTTCACGGTCAGCCGCTGGTACAACCCCGGCGATCTCAACGAGACCGGACGCATGGTTGCGCTGGCGATGGCCGTCATGATGGATCGAAACGCCGTCAACCCGCGTCAACATGTGTTTGTCGCCCGCGCTGACACCATTGCCACGTTGGTGCTCTCCAGGAGTCCCTTTACCCCCGAGCAACTGAACCTGCTTCGCGCCAACACGGAACGTCTCGGCTTCAAGATTCTGGTCGCGCCGGACCGGGAGCCCGAGACGCGGATTCTTCAACACATCCTAGCGGCCGGAGATCTGGCGGGCCTCAACCGGGTCGCCAACGAGTCGCTCCTCGATATCAGCGTGCCGACGGACAAC
>CAYHEL010000125.1:0-7179 GCA_964355415.1 uncultured Verrucomicrobiota bacterium
TAAAAACGATTGTGGCACGGAGCGCCGTGGATACCGTACTGCTGGAGAACGCGCCCTCGGCTCCGCGTGAGGCGGCTTCCTCGACAAGCCGGGAAACGGCGCCCCCCGCGCCGATACTTGACAAACTTCCCCCCATGGAGATGCCGGAGGCCGCGACGGTCATGGAGACGCGAACGGGTGTTGCCGAGCCGCAGGCGGGGAAACCCATGGAGCACTTCGTGCCGGTGCTCAACGTTCCCGGAGTATCCCAGGTGAAGATTGAATATACCGGCACCGGTCAGGTCGGAGTGGCCTCCTCGCCCGCTATATCGGGCGCCGATCAGGTGTCCAAACATGCGGCCTCCGTTTCGGGCGCCGCGAGGTCTGTCGAGGGAGGCGAACCGGGAAGCCGGGTGCTGGCCACCGGCGGGAACAAAGTCCGCCTCTCAAGCGGGGATGATGTATCGGCCGGGCCGGGTCGTTTGAGCGGACCGGGTGAAGTCGTTTCGTTGCTTCTGGCGTCGGACGGAATGGATGGGATGTTGAGGGGGGCGATGCCCGGTGAGCTGTCGGTTCCCGAAGGAATCCACAACAAGGTGTCGCCCTACATGATGAGGACAGGGGGCAAACCGACGATCGAGCAGGTTGAGGGACTCGGAGGCAGTGGCGCCACCGAGGGGGCGGTCGGCCGGGCGCTTGACTGGTTATCCAGACATCAGGAAGGGGATGGCCGCTGGTCCATCCAGAAGCACGGTGGCGAAGCCGGCCATGATGTGGCCGCGACGGGATTCGCCCTGCTTTGTTATCTGGGGTGGGGTATCAAGCATGACGTGCCCGGAAAATACCAGGCGCCTGCGGCCAAGGCGGTTGACTGGCTTGTGAAACAGGCCAAACCGGACGGGGATATCAGGGGGCCAGGCAATATGTATGACCAGGGGATTGCCGCCATTGCCCTGGCCGAGGCCTATGGGTTGACTCGTGATCCTGCGCTGGGTGTCTGTGTCAGCAATGTCGTGGGGTTCATCATGCGGGCGCAGAATGCCAAAACCGGCGGTTGGCGTTATAAGCCGGGGGAGGGTGGCGACACCTCGGTGGTGGGCTGGCAAACGATGGCGCTGGTGAGCGCCAATATGGCGGGCATTGCGGTTCCCAAGGAGCATTTCGAGAGGGCGGGCGTGTGGTTGAACTCGGTCAGTAGCGGGGACAAGAATGGTTTGTACGGTTACGTCAATAAAACCGCGTCAAGAGGGATGACGGCCGAGGGCATGTTCTGCTGGCAGATCCTGGGCACCCCGCCGGACGATCCGAAGATGCAGGCGGGCGCCAGCTATCTGCAACTGCAACCGCCGGGACCTGGAAACAAGGATTTCTACTACTGGTACTACGCCACACTGGCCATGTACCAGCATGGCGGTTCGACATGGGATGACTGGAACCGAAGCCTTAAGGCAATCCTGCCAGGACTGCAGGTTACGGAAGGCGACGATGCCGGCGCCTGGTTGCCGGCGGGGTTCACGCTGGGTGACCGCATGGGCAAGGTTGTCTGTACGGCCATGGCAACGCTCACCTTGGAAGTCTACTACCGCTACCTTCCCTTCTCGTTCACGAAAGGGGTGCAACGCGCTCGCGCCACCCCTCCTCCCCGGGACGCGCCGCCGCCGTCTCCCGCGCCGCGCTGATTTCAAGGGGTGATTTTGGACTCAAAGCCCAGTCTGCGTTCGATCTCCCTGACACTGCCGAGGTGAAGGAGTTCGTCGACCATGGCTCGCATTTCGTCAAACCGTTGAGTGTTGATGAAGGCCTGGGTCTGGGGGATCCGGCGCGCATCCATGCTGAACGTGCGGATTCCAAGACCGATCAGAATGGGGAGCACGCGCCGGTCGGTGGCCATGTCGCCGCACAGGGAAACAGGTTTGCCGTGCGCGGCGGCGCCATCCACAACACGCTTGATGGCGCGAATGACGGCGGGATGATAGGGCACATACATGTCCGCAATATATTCGTTGGTGCGATCCACGGCCAGGATGTACTGGACGAGATCGTTGCTGCCAATGCAGAGAAAATCCGCCTCGAGGGCGAGGTCATCGGCCAGTTCGACGGCGGAGGGCACCTCGATCATGGCCCCGAGCCGGGGGTGCTCGTTACAGGGAGCATTTTCGTCCTTGAGGGCCTGGATGCAGTCATCGACGATCTGGCGCGCGTCGGCAAAATCATCCACGGCGGAGATCAGGGGGAACATGACGCTCAGGGGACGCCCGGCGCCGGCGCGGAGCATGGCCCGCAACTGTTGCATAAACATCTCCTTGTTGCGCAGGGAGAAGCGGATGGCTCGCAATCCGAGCGAGGGATTGTTCTCGCTCGTGTTGGGGAAATACGACAACAGTTTGTCGCCCCCCACATCCAGTGTGCGCAACACGACTTCCTGTTCCGGCATGGACTCGATGACCTTCAGATAAATGCGGTACTGTTCCTCCTCGGTGGGAAAGTCATTGCGGACAATGAACGGGAACTCGCTCCGGTAGAGGCCAATGCCCTCGGCTTTCATCGCCTGGGCGCCGGGAAGTTCGCTCAGAAGGTTGATGTTGGCCATCAGACGGATCCGGCGTCCGTCCTTGGTGGCGGTCACCGGTTGAGCCGTGATCTCCAGGGAACTGTCCTTGCGGTTTTCCAGCATGGTTCGATAGTCCGCCAGAACGTCCTCGGTCGGATTAATAATGATGCTGCCCTGGTCGGCATCCATAATGAGGGTGGTGTCGGGTCCGCTTTCGGATTCCGTCAACGGCGGCTCCTTGACAATCACCATGGGGATGCGTAGCGCCCTGGCCAACACGGAAATATGGGCCGTGACGCCGCCGCCAATGAGAATGACGCCCCCCGCTCGCTGCGCGGACAATTTCAGCAGGTCGGAAGGCAGCAGATCGCTCGCCACGACAATTTTATCACGGTAATCCACAGGGGCTGCGGAGCGCTCCTGAAGATTCGAGATCAAGCGCATGCCGAGATCCCGAACATCATGAACCTTTTCACGCAGGGTGGGGCTGTTGCTGTTGGCGAACAGGGTCAGATAGTTATCAACCACCTCCCGGATGGCGTGATTGGGCGACTTGCCCTGGCGGATCAGGCGAAGCATGACTCCTGAAAATTCGTCATCCTTGAGGATCAGAACGTGGGCGTCAAAGATCAGGGATGCCACATCGGCCATGCGTTCGCCCAGTTGGCGTTGCAGATCGGTCAATTGTTCTTCAGTTTGGCGAAGGGCCCTCAGAAAATCAGCCTCCGTGAAGGTGTCGATCATGTCGGCGGATTGAGGAGGCGCCCATTCATGGTCTGATCCCGACAATTTAAGACCCTTACCCAGGGCGATGCCTTCGCAGGCGGGGACTCCCTTCATGAACCGGCTTGTTCCGGACGTATCCGCCGCCGGTTCAGGTTGGGGTTTTGAAGTTTTCTTCTCCTCGTGCAGACTCATCAGCAGTTTGGCGTTTTCAATGGTGCTCGCAAGTTGTGCGGCTATGGCGCGGAGAGCGCGGACATCGTTGTCACTGAAATAGTAGGGCTGGGGATCCTGAACGACCAGCACGCCGACTTTCCGGTTGCCATGGAGGATGGGAACAGCCAGAAAGGCCTGGTACTGTTCCTCATGCAGGTTCGGGACGTATTTGAAATGCGGGTTGAGCGCCCCGCGTCCCTCCAGGATGGCTCGCAATTCCTTCAAGGCCTGGCCTGTGATGCCTTCGCCGAGTTTGATCCTGAGTTTCCCGATGTATTCGGCATTGAGCCCCTGGTTGGCGGTCAGAACCAGTTCCTCCGTCTCTTCGTCATAGAGATAGACGGAACAGACAGCCGCCTTCATGTGGTAGGCCACCAGATTGACCACTTTTTGCAGGAACCCGGCCAACCCGGCCTTGCTTTCAAACAAGCTGGCCAGTTCGCTGACGCTGCAAATCAATTCAACAGGATCTTTTTTCATGGCGGTCGATACCATACCGAAATGCACAGATGAACTAAGTGCAAGATTAGGCCGAGGTCGTTTCCCTGTCAAGGACGTGATGAATGGATGATGTAATGGACAGATTGGGGTTGCTGGGGTAAAGTCCACCTCCGATATTTTAATATGTAAAGGCGAACGGACGCGATGATGAATAACAGAAGAATCATGTGGGTTGGTGTGGTGTGTGTGGCGTTCTGGGTGGGGTGCGGTTCGAGTTTCGCTCAACCCCGGCATTCCAGGGTTTCGGGCAAGGCGACCCCGGCCTCCTCCAAGCGAACATCCCTGCCGACCCGTTCCGCCGACCCTTATCTCGGGGCGATTGTGGTGGACGCAGCCACGGGGCAGGTTCTTTTTGAGAAGAATGCCGACGCGCCCGGATTCCCGGCAAGCGTCATCAAATTGATGGATATGATGGTGATCATGGATCGCCTCGCCGCAGGCCAGCTCAGTCTGAGCAACGCGGTGACGGTGACGGCCGAGGCGTCGAAGGTGGGAGGGTCGCAGGTCTATCTGGCCGAAAGGGAGGTCTTCACGCTTGAAGACCTGATGTATGCGCTTATGGTTCAGTCGGCTAACGACGCCGCCGTGGCGATGGCCCGGCATGTGGCCGGCGGCACGGCCGGCTTTGTGGACATGATGAACAAGAAAGCCGCCGAACTGGACATGACCAAGACCCTGTTCCACTCGGTGCATGGCCTTCCGCCCGCCTCGGGGCAGAACGGCGACACCTCCACGGCGCGCGATCTGTCAAAATTGGCCCGCGCCCTGATTGATCAGCACCCCGCGATCCTCGGCTATACGTCCACCCGAATGCGGCCATTCCGGGACGGGAAATTCATCATGCGCAATCATAATCATCTTCTCGCTTCGGTTCCCGGGTGTGATGGACTGAAGACAGGATATATTACGGCTGGCGGTTTTTCCATCGTGGTGACCGCCCAGCGCGGCGGGCGTCGGGTTATTACCGTGGTCTTGGGCAGTCGTGACCGGAAGGTTCGTGACGCCTCCGCCGCAGACCTGCTGTCCAAGGGGTTTGCCGCCTTGCCAGCCCTCCCGCCCCCTGCGCCCAAGGTTGTGGTGACGAACGAGGTGGCCAGCAATCTTCCTCCAGCGCCCATGATCGCGGAAGAAGCGCCGCACGCCGGTTGGTTGAAGATCGTCGGGATAGGGCTCCTGGCCAGTCTGGCCGTACTCGGTATTGCCGCCCTGATGATGAAACGTCGGCATTCAAACGACTTCTAGTCGCCAACTCAACAACCGTGGCGTCCCTAGGGGATGCCCGCGTCCTGATTTTTTTAGTTTACTACAATAAAACTATATTATAAATCGTTCCTATATTAACCACGTCTTATAAGGCGATTCCGCAGTTGGGGTCGGGGACGTTTTGGAAGGAAGAGAAGACCATGGCGACAGGAACGACGAAGCAGAGTGACGGAGCGAAAGTGCGGGAGCAGAGGTTGACGTTCTATCATCCGACAGGTGCGGGGAACGGGGTTGCGCTGCAGATTGACCCGCGAGTGAACCGGCGCGAGGGAGACCGCTATAACTGTTTCTTCTTTGAGATGGCGGCCCAGAAGGCGACGTCGGATCGGGAGGGCGAGAAACGGGGTTTTGCCTCATTCGACTGGGAAAACAAGCTGACAGTGAAGATGGATTTCAGCGATATGTGTGAGTTGCTCCTGGTGTTGGAAGGGAAACAGGAGCGGGTGGGCGGCCAGAAAAATGGGCTGTATCATGACACGGAGAAGGCGAACACCGTCATCTCCTTCGGACGAATCCCTGAAAAGAGCGGATACTCGTTCGGTCTGTCACGCAAGGACAAGGAAAGCGGCCAGTTGACCCGCCTGAGTATTGGCCTGAGCGAAGCCGAGGCAATCGGCCTGCGGAGCATCATCCAGGTCGGCCTGTTTTTCATCACCTTCCATAGTCATCTGTTCCCGAAGGCGGCGGAAGGTTAAGAACGGCGAGAATAATTGGACAGGGCGGCGGCATCGCCGCCCTGTTGATGAATAACCCTCACGGATAAGTTCATGCATCATTTGATTAACTGATTAGAGCGACACTTGGGTCTGTTCTTTTCTGTAAACTCGATGATGCGGTTCATCATTTTGACAACGCCGGTGGGGTCCTGGCCCACCGCGCTTTCCGCTGACAGCATCACGTAATCGGTTCCATCGAGGATGGCGTTGGCCACATCAGTTGCTTCCGCCCGGGTGGGTAACCGGTTCTCGACCATGCTCTCAAGCATCTGGGTGGCGGTGATAACCGGCTTGCCTGCGGCGTTGCAGGCTTTAATGATCCGCTTTTGCATGATGGGGACTTCCCAGATTGGCAACGAGACTCCCATGTCGCCCCGGGCGACCATGACCCCGTCAACCACCTTGATGATGCCGGCGATCGCGTGGATGCCTTCGCGGTTCTCAATCTTGGCAATGAGTTTAGGTTGGAAAGCAGCCCCTTTCATCAGGGTTCGAACCGCGAGGACGTCTGCCGGACGTTGCACAAAAGACAGGGCCATGTAGTCGAGTTTTTGCTCCAGACTGAAACGGATGTTCTGCACGTCATGTTCCGCCACGCCCGAGAAGGGAAGATGCACGGCGGGTGCGTTGACTCCCTTGTGCTCCTTGATCGTGCCTCCGATCAGGACACGGGTTTTCAACTTGTCGCGGCCCACGCTTTCAACCGCGAGAGCGATATTGCCGTCATCGATGTAGATTTCGTGCCCCTTGCGGAAAACGGACAGTGGCCCGTGATAATCGAGAGGAATCACGTCTCCCTCCCCGGCGACGATCCGTGTCGTCAGCCAGAGGATCTGTCGCTTTTTCACCGTAATGGGTTTTTTGTCCTTAAGTGAGCCGACGCGGATGCGATGGCCCTCGAGATCCCCCATGATGCGAATGTGGCGGCGGTATTTCCTGTTAAGGTGACGGATGATCCTGATCCGGGTCAGATGTTCCTTGAGTGAGCCATGGGAAAAATTGATACGGGCCACATCCATTCCGGCAAGCATCATCTTGCGCAACGTTGTTTCAGTGGAGGATGCGGGCCCCAGGGTGCAGATTATTTTGGTCCTGACCATGATTACTCCTTTTCGTTCAATACTGCCGACGAGACTACTCCACTGGAGCGGGAGTTCCAGCCGAATATTAGTGGGGAAGCCGTCCGAAGCCGTCGTGGTGGCCTGAAAATGTTGACAGTGGGCAATTCGA
>CAYHEL010000126.1:0-7170 GCA_964355415.1 uncultured Verrucomicrobiota bacterium
AAGGGTTGACCCTCTGAATAAGCGGAGTCAGACGCGCCCTGACCTCGTCCGCCAGCGCCTTATCGCGCATCGGGGTCGAAAGTCCCCACAACCGGCTGCACACGCGCAAAACATTTCCATCCACGGAGGGAACCGGCTCCCCGAAGGCAATGCTGGCGATGGCGGCGGCGGTGTAGGCGCCGATCCCCGGTAACTCACGCAATCCCTCGACGGTTCGGGGCGGTTTCCCGCCATGCTTTTCAACGATCAGGCGGGCCGCCTGATGAAGATTTCGGGCGCGGGAATAATAACCAAGCCCCTCCCACAACTTGAGGACATCCTGAAGTTCTGCGGATGCCAGGGCGCGAAATGACGGGAACCGGCCAATAAACCGGTCAAAGTACGGGATCACAGTCACCACTTGCGTCTGCTGGAGCATGATCTCGCTGATCCAGACCTTATAGGGTGAAGGATCTGTCCGCCAGGGCATGGGACGGTGTTTCCGCTCAAACCAGCGAACTAATGCACGCGGCCAAACAGGCCTGGGCGTAGTCATCGTTTTCAGACAGGCGTCACGCCCTTCTTCAGAATAATATTGCCGTACTTTGCCGTTTCTCCGGTCATCACCACGGCAAAAGCATCCCTGGCGCGGCCATAGAATGCAAACCGGTCAATACGGGCAATTGCCGGGGTCTTGGGGGCATGCCGGTCCACCGAAGCGCGATACAGTCTCTCCACCTTGGGATCCAGTTTATCGCCCGGCGCCGCCGACATCATGATCAGGGGGGAATCGACATAACTATCCAACTCGAACACAGGCAGGATGGCGTCAATCAGGGCGGCCACTTTCAGACCGTCCGCCCGAATCACACGACGACCGAACGTTTCGCCGGGAAAATGCGCATCCGCCAGGACAATTTCATCACCATGCCCCATCCGGCAAAGAACGGAAAGCAATTCAGGACTCAACAACGGCGACAATCCTTTAAGCATACGATTTCTCCTGTGGATTTGTTGGTTCTCTTTATAACCCCATCCCTCATTTGACGCAACGATAACCCGAGTTCGTTTTGAGTTTAGAGCTTGTCTCCCGTGCGTTTTAGGGCATTCTATTGAGTCTATGAACGATACCGCCAGAGGCGCCGACGATGCCATGCCGACCCAACTCGGCCACTATGAAGTGGCCGAAAAGATCGGCCAGGGCGGGATGGCCATTGTCTATAAGGGGGTTCAGTCCTCGCTGAACCGGCCGGTTGCCATCAAGGTTCTGCCTCCCCAGTTCGCCACCACGCCCGAACTTCTGGCCCGCTTCGACCGCGAAGCCTCCATCATCGCACAACTTGCCCATTCAAACATCGTGCAGGTGATCGACCGGGGTCGCGAGAATAACCTGCTGTACATTGTCATGGAATACGTCGAAGGCCAGAGTCTCGACAAACTCATCAAGGACGGCAAACTGACCCTCTCCCAGATCATCGACATCATGACACAGATCTGCGATGGACTGGGTTATGCCCACAAGGCGGGCGTCATCCACCGCGATCTCAAGCCCGCCAATATTCTTGTGGATCAGCGGTCCGGCCGCATCAAAATCGCTGATTTCGGCATCGCCTCGCTTGAAACCACTGACAGTGCGCTTGCGACCCTGACCCTCGACCGGAGCGCCATTGGCACCATGAATTACATGTCGCCCGAACAGCGGATGGACTCCCACCGGGTGACCGCATCGAGTGATATTTTTTCCCTGGGTGTTGTGTTGTACGAAATGCTGACCGGCAAACTTCCCGTCGGGCACTTCAAGTCCCCGACGATGATCCGCCAGGATATCCCCCTGGGGTTTGACACCATCGTAAGACGGTGTCTGGCTGAATCGCCCTCAGACCGTTACGCGAGCGCCGAGGAGGTCCGCGACGAACTCCTGCGCCTCACGGTGAGACGCACGGCCCCCAGATCCTTCTCGGCGCTCGGACGGTTCAATAAACGCCAGCAGTGGGTGGCGCTGACAGCGAGCGCCGCCGGAGTACTCGTGTTGATCCTGGCCGTTGCCGCGGGTGTCGGGCACATGAAGACGATTCAGCGTGACAAACTCTCCTCGCTATCGGACGAAAAAAAACTCTCTGCCGATGAAATGCGGTTTCAGGCCGACCACGCCCGGGCGGAAGGGTTGATCCGCGCGGGCAAGTGGGCCGAGGCCATCTCCATTCTTTCAGGGTTGGTCCTGCAGCAACCGCATCATCCGCTCGCCCCTGAATTCCAGTTTGAAATCGCGACCGCCTGCGGCCAATTGCCGGACCGGGATCGCAGCATTCTGGAGTTCGACCGGTTGATCCGGAATTACCCGGAGTCCGCGCGCGTCCCCGAGGCGGTCGTTCAAAAATGCCGTGCGGAATGGGAACGCGGACGCCAGCGCCGCTTGTTGGGTGGCCCCGTATGGGACTCCCTGCTACAACAACGACTGATCACCGAACTGCGAGCGATGATGGACAGGCATCCCGCCGAAGCGTCCATGGCCGCCGTGCTTGACCTGACGGCTGAAATTGCCGAGATGCCCATGCTGGCCAATACCAGACTCGCCGCGGAGGCGCTGCTGAAGCGTTATGCCCTGACCACCAACGGGGTGCCGGACACGCTGTATCATGCCGCCGAATTGCTGGACCAGAAGGTCAAGGACCCGGTTGCGGCGGGCCAGGCTTACGCGCGCTTTATCCAGGATTTTCCGTCTGACCGCCGGACGCAGAAGGTACGTAGCCGGCTTGAGCAACTTCACCAGAACAAACCATGATGAACAGCGCGCCGGGGGCGTGCAGCATCCCGGCGCAGGAGGATTTGTATGATGCGATCCGTACTTCTTCATATCCGGTGGCGGTTATTCTTTACGGCATTCGTCGCGATGGACTCCTTCTCCGCGTGGGGACAGTCCCCGGAAACGGCGGCGCCGTCTGTTCCGGTTTCACCTTATGAGCCGGGCCTGATGGTGCTGGCCGTAACAGGCATTCTCATCCTGGGCGGGACCCTTGTCAGGCTCCTGCGAATGCTGCGACTGATCAATAGACTGGCGTGGATTCTACCCGTGCTCATCTTCCTGACAGGCGGACTCTGGCTGTTCCTGCGTGTCGGGCATTTCGCCGACATCCCGCACCTTTTCGCCCTGATCGGCTTTCTCCTGGCGTTTCTGGTATTCATCTCCATCCTCCTGCCGGTGGCGCAGTGGTTGCTGCCCTCCCGCGCCCTGCAAACGCGGGGCGGGGTTCCCGCATTGTTGAGAGGCATGGCTGTGGCTATCCTGGCTTTCGTGGGTCTGTTCGTCCTTCTGTCGTGGACGTTCCCGACACTCAACTTCACGCCGGTGTTCGTCACCTCGGGCGTCGTGTCCATCGTGCTGGGCCTTGCGCTTCAGGATTTATTGGGCAACCTGATGGCCGGCATTGTCATGAGCGTGGAACGGCCGTTCAAGATCGGCGACTGGATTCGGATCGGCGACACCGAAGGCGAAGCGGTGGAACAGACCTGGCGGACGACCCTCGTCCGCACGAGGAATGGCGATCACCTGCTTATTCCCAACTCGCTGGCGGCAAAAGAAGTCCTGATTAACTACGACCGCCCCACCCCTGAGCACCTTGTATTAATTCACGTTGGGGTCGCCTACGACACGCCCTGCGGGGCCGCCATGGGGGCGCTGCTCGACGCGGCCTCAAAAGTCCCTGAAGTCCTCCGCACACCCGCGCCGGCGGTTTTTCTCAAGGACTTTCAGGACTCGGCCGTTCTTTACGAACTGCGAATCTGGATTGACAACTACGGGTCTCTGCCCGCCATCGAAAGCGATGTGCGCAAGCAGATCTGGTACGCATTCAAACGGCACGGCGTGACCATTCCCTTCCCGCAGCGCGATGTGAATATCCGCCACCCGGCCGAGCCGTCGCACAAGGAATACGGCCGCCTCGTTGTCACCGGCGGCCCCTTGCGCGGAACGACGTTTGCACTCGGCACCGGGAACACGACGATCGGCAGGGCGGCGGAGAATAGGCTCGTGGTGGCGGACCAGGCGATTTCCAACCATCACGCGATCATTGAGCCCCACGAGGGCGGCCACCAGCTGCGCGATCTCGGAAGCCGTTCCGGGACGTTGCTGAATGGGCAACGGATTGAGTCCGCCGTTCTCGCACAGGGCGACGAGATCCGGATCGGACCGGTGGCGCTGGTCTACGAGACCCACGCGGCGCCCACCCGACCCGGTGTCGCAGGGGGTCAACCGAACGAACAGATATACTCGGCAATCCCCGCGTCCACGGCAATGTCAAAGGATGAGTGTCCGGCCACCTTGAAAGCGGAACCTGCCGGATAGGCTTTCCAATCCGATTCCCCCTTGATTTTGGCGCGGCACGAACCGGAGATGATCTCCATGATTTCAGGAGCGCCGGTGTTGAAGGTGAACTGCCCGGGATAGATCAAACCCACGCTTTTCTTGGTGTTGTCGGGAAAAAGAAGCGTATGGCTCACCACTTTCCCGTCAAAATACACATTCGCCTTGCACACCACACTGACCTTGTCGAACTGTTTGGATGCGGACATCGCGGCTCCTTTTTTCTTTCCATTGGCTAAGTCTTGCCCTTATAACCGTCCGCCACGCTCGAGGCAAGGAGATCCTCAATTCATGAAACTGATATTGGCTTCACAATCATCGGGGCGCGCGGCCTTGCTCAAGGGCGCGGGCTATCGCTTTCGTCAAATCCCGTCACGGGTCCATGAACCCGGGCCGATGGCAGGCGCGCCCCTGGAGCGTCATGTCCTGGAATTGGCCATCCTGAAGGCCATGACCGTGGCGAGGCGTCATCCTAATGCCATTGTGATCGGCGCCGACACCGCCTTGATTCATGGACGTCAAATCATCGGCAAACCCGGTTCTCTGGCGAGCGCCTGCCGGATGCTGGAGAAACTGGGCGGGCGCAGGCACCGGATCAGCAGCGCCGCCTGCGTCATCTTTCCTGTTTCAGCAAAAGACAAGAAGAGCCGCGTAGTCCGCCTCGTCGATACGGCTTATGTCACGCTGCGCAAATGGACTCCCGGGCAAATCCGGGCGCATGTAGCCCTCACACGCCCCCTGTCATGGGCGGGTGCGTATGCCGTTCAGGATTCCACTTCTGCCGCCATTGTCGAGCGCATCGAGGGCGACCTGGCTACCGTCATTGGCCTGCCGATGCGATCACTCGCAAGGATCCTGTCGCAAGTCATGAAACCATAACATTTCTTGACCAGAATCACGCCTATTTCCTAGGAAACTCGGCACTTTAGTCCAACAGTTGGACTGCCGCAGCGTGGCATCAGGCGGCCCGATACGGGCGGATCAGGTGCAGGCCGGCCACCTTCATCACCTTCTCGTGGCCAACTGGGTTGCCCGCAGCCATGGGTCTAAAACTTCTCGATCCTTTTCTGAGCGTCCTCCAGAGTCTTCAACACATCCGGATCCTTCTCGACGGCCAACTGCCGCCGGATAAGGTCGCTGGCTTTGTCGCCGCCAATGCTGCCCAATCCGGTCGCCGCCATCTTACGCACGCCAGCATCCTTGTCGGCCAACGCCTGCTTCATCAGTGGCAGTGCCCGTTCGCCGTGAGCGCGATAGGCGCCGAATGCCCCTATCTGTCGCACTTTGGGATCGGCGTGGGCCAGCGCGAGCGCCGCCAGTTCCAGACCCGGTTTGCCGCCGAGCATTTCGAGGCCGCAGGCGGCGCCCACCGCGGTGTCGGCATCCTCGCTCTTGAGCCCAGCTCGTAAGACTTCCACGGCTGCGTCGCTCGCGTTACGGCCCAGGGCCATGCCAGCGAGTCGCGCGGCGAGCCGGTGAGTCTTCCCGTTCCACAAGAAGTCTCGGAGCATCCCGATCGCCTCGGGCCCGCCGTGCGCACCAAGCGCTCCGGAAAAGCGGGAAAGCCTCTCGTTCGTTATGGCACCGTTCTTCGACAGTTCCGCCTTCAAGAACGCCAGGCCGTCATCGCCGCCCGCGGCGCAGAGTTCAACGGCGGCGCTTATTTTCGCCTCTCCCTGCGCCGCATTGAATACCTTCCGCAGGGTGCCCTGATCCTGTTCCGATCAAGAACAAGGTGACAAGAACAAGGTGACAGGCTAATAAGAACAAGACAAGAACAAGGTGACAGGCTAATCAAGAACAAGGTGACAGGCTAATAAGAACAAGGTGACAGGCTAATAAGAACAAAAGAACAAGGTGACAGGCTAATAGACTGTAAGCCGTCAATTTCCTAGATCCCTTTCATCGTGCGATTCAATCAGGATACCCTTTTGAGCGCTCGATCGACCAGTGACCAACTTCAGCCACCGTCTCTCACTCAAAATCTGTCAGGATTACACCAAATCGGCGTGCCGCAGGTAATACTGCAACGCGGCTGGTTCCAGTAACCATCCGCTTGAAATTCCCCTGGCCGGATTCCCGTCCCTACCCGCTACGCAGGCGCGCAATGACCATACACATCCACCCGCAGTTGCCGGACCGTACACAGTCCGCCATACTCCGCCCCCTTCATCGGGCGAGCACCCGTCTCACGCTTCTCGCTGAAAAAGCCGCGACGCTTGCGGTACTGGTCTTCAACAAACACCCGGCTCCCCAGAATCACTCCATCCGTGAAGTATCTCACCCGGCACCGAAGAATCTCATTCAATGGCAACTTCCCCCTAGCCGCCATTACCGCCTTCACCTGCTCCCCGCTATACCCAGGCCGCACCGGCGAACCGCTCTCCGTCATGCCGCGCGCCTCTCCCTTGATGTACAGCAGTTGCCGGTATTCCCCGCTAACCGCAATCCAGTCGCTCTCCCCGCCCCCTACCACCTGACCCAGCCCCGCTCGTGCCAACTTCGACCCGCCCATGGCCTCCCCGTAACTGCTGAACCGGTAATCCTTTGGATCCGTCACCAGCCCAGCCCTCACCGGATTGAGGTCAATATAAGCCGACACCGCCTTCAGCGTTCCCACTTCCCCGTCCAGCAGCACGCTCTTATACCGTTCTTCCCACAGCGTCCCCACCCGGTTATGGCGCCGGTTATACCCAATACTGACGCGCTGCTTCAGCGTTTTCACGAACTCCGCCAGGTTATACATCCGCTTCACATACGGTCGCTTCTGCCGCTCCGCAGTATCATTCTGGCCTGCCTCCCGCAATGCCGCCAGTCCTGACATGAAGTCA
>CAYHEL010000127.1:0-7117 GCA_964355415.1 uncultured Verrucomicrobiota bacterium
AGGGCCGGATTCGTCTCTCCGAAATGAATCAGGGCATCACGCTCGCTGTCGCCATCCTGACCCGCGCGATACCGGCCCAACGCCGCGTCCCTCAACCCGGCGACATAGGGCATGACGCGATCAGAAAGAGTCGAGGCCAGCGCTCCCAGTTGCTGTTGCTTCTCACTCTCGTCATACCCTGGCCAGGAACGATCCCTCAAGGACTTCAGTCGGCCGGCCGCCGCCTCGCCCTTGTCGACGGAGGAGTCGTCCAGAACCGTCTCGGGGATGCCCTGGCGCAACGCCGCCAGTTCCCGTTGAATGCCACTGCGCGCCATCGCGTTTTTCATGGCCTCGCGCCGCTCACCGAACTGTTGCGCCGTGACCCCCATGATGTCGGCAAAGGCGGCCAGAGTCTCCCATTCTTTGAGGAGTGTGGCGGCCTTTTCGGTCTTGTCCGCCGTCAACGCGGCATCAAAACTTCTCTTGAACTCGGCAGGAAGGGCCGCGCCCGCCTTCCTCATCATCCTGCACTGCTCGTCAAGGCGGGCACCCAGTTCGGGATATTTCCGGCCCGTTTTGACGGCCTCCTCATACGCCTGACCCAGGGAACGGACATAGGTGGCGGAGGGAACAGGATCCTTCATCTCGCCAACCGCCTGTTCGACGCCATGGATGGCCTGCTCCATTTTTTGCGCCGTGGTGGCCGCCGACCGGGCGATCACTCCGCTGATGATCCACCCACCTATCCCCACAACCGCCAGCGCTCCCGCCGCCACGGCGACCCCCATGATCAATCGTTTCCGACGCTTGCGCCGTTCCGCCTCCGCGATTCCAGCGGCGAGCAACCCCTCAGGCGCAAGTTGGGTGACCCCCATGCCGTCCAACGGGCGGGTCGCCTGGGTGGCGCCGGGGTCCGGCGCATGAAGCACATCATCCTCGGCCAGGGAGTGCAGCGTGGCATTCGTCATCTCCAGATTGGCCTCGTCCGCGTTTACGTCGTCGTAGCCCTTGCCCTCCAGAATGTCCTCGAGATCCTTCCTCATCTCGGCCGCGCTGCGGTAGCGATCTACAGGACGTGCAGCGAGGGATTTCAGGATGACGGCCCTCAACCGGGGGTACTGGCGAAACGCGTCGCTTTCAAACGTCAACTCCAGTGGCTTGCGCAGTCGTCTCTGAAAGGCCAGCCAGGCGGAATTCAAATCAGTCGGCAACCGTTCATGCACAGGACGTCCGGCCAGCGACTCGTAAAGGCAAAGCCCAAGGGCATAAATATCAGATTGGGGGGATCCGCGATCCCCGCCGACTTCCGCAAATTCGGGCGGCATGTAATCCAGGGTTCCCGGGATGCCCCCGACCGTGACGGTTCCCGACACATCCCGCGCCACGCCCAAATCAAATATCTTCCCCTTTTCAGGTTGCCCAACGGGGGCGTACAAATTCCCCGGTTTGATATCACGATGAATAATGGAGCGCGAATTCTCGTGCAGGAACTGGAGGGCAGAGAGATATCCGACGAACAGTGGTATCGCCTCCGCCGCCTCCAACCGGCCCTCGTTTTTCAGCCGCGTCCGGAGCGTCCACCCCGGCATTCCTTCCAGGAATTCGAGAATGAGGAAATACTGCTTCTCGCCCGCTGTTCCCTCCACAACCATAAAATCGACGTATTTGCAGAGGTTTGGATGGGGATACTGTTGAAGGATCTTGGCCTCCTTGATGAACCGCTCCGACTGCTTCTCCGCGAACAGATGCTTGACGGCGACCAGGGAGCCGTCCGAAATCTTCCGCGCCTTGAACACTTCCCCGAAACCGCCGCGGCCCAGCACGGCCAGCAACTCGTATTCCTCCTTGTTCTTGTGCCGGATCCGGCGCGCCCGGATTTTCCGGAAATCTTCGAGCATCGTGGCAAAGGTCTGGTAACGTTGCTCCCGCTTCGCCGCCAGGCATTTGGCCACAAACGGCTTGGCATTGCTGAGAACCCGGAACACCCCCGGACGGAAAGAGGGCGACGGGGCCGCTCCGTCCCGCCACCGGTTCAGATATCCGATGTGAGCTGAATCACCCAACGATTCATAGGGAAGCGCCCCGGTCAAGGCCTGATAGAAACACACGCCCAGACTGAAAATGTCCGACAACTCATCCCCGCGGAACCCCGGAATGGTGATAAAGTCGGGGGCCATGTAATCAAACGTCCCCTTCCATCCTGCGGTGCTCATCTGACCGCTGTCATCACGCCGGGCAATGTCAAAATCAATGACCTTGGCCTGACCCTCTGTCGTAATGAAGAGATTGGACGGCTTGATGTCGCGGTGCGTGATGCCGCGTTCGCGGGCATGGATCAGTCCGGCCAGGCACTGTTCAAAAATCCCCTCAACCTGCGACCACGGGAGGCCGGTATTGGCCTTCTTAAGTCGATCCGAAAGCGGTTCTCCCTCAAGGAATTCCATCACCAGGCACTGGGCCTCATCCCATTCGCCGGCATGCCAGGCAAAACTGTCGCGATACCGGACAATGTTATTATGCGAGAGGCGGCGGAGAATATCCGCCTGCGCCTGGAATTTGGTGCGCAGTTTATCGTCATCCCCGGTGATTCGGATGAGCTTGGCGGCAACGATTTCTCCCTGCGCCAACCGGGAGGCGTCTTCGCCGCAATAGCGGGCTTTATACACACGTCCCTGGGCGCCATCCCCGATCAGGTCAAGCAGTTCGTAGTCGCCAACACGCTCTTTGCCGGTGGCTGTCATTCCGGTGTCCCGTGCTGCGGATCACTCCCCGGAACTGGAAACGTTCCCGTCGGCCTCGCCGCCTCCGCCCTCTGTCCCGCCCGCCATTCCATAACGCCCCAGATCGCGGCTCCCGCCAGCACGGCCAGAAGAAGAACCACAAAGATTCCGCGCAGCCCGCCCGCAGGCGATGGATAATCCGATCTGGCGATGATCGCCGAGGGGGGGTCTGACCGTGGCATAGGGGTTGTGGGCGTAGCCGGCTTGCCATCGGCATCCGGAGCGCTTGGAGTCCGCCCCTCCATCCTGTTATTGGAGGGAGTTACTTCGCCATCCGCCATGGTTCTGGCCGTGGGCCCGTCGCCGTCCGCCGTCTGGCCGGTCGCATCATGCTCCTCTTCCACAGGACGGGCGGGCGAGGGTTCGTGAACCGGGGCCATCGCCTCAAGGGCCCGTGTTTCCGGCGGAATCTCCATCGTGGGGCCGACGGGTAACTCACGGGCGACACGAATCACGATCACGGTGACATTGTCGTCACCCCCTTCTTCCAGCGCCTCGGCCACCAACTTTTCCGCAAGTTCCTCCAGGGGGTCCTCCTGGTGCTTCCTGAGCAGTTTCTGAATCCGCCGGTCATTGACCATTTTGCTCAACCCGTCGGAACAGAGCAGAAACAGATCACCCGCCGCCACATCAAAGGGTGTTGACTCCAACTCAACGTGACGCGTCAGCCCAACCGCCCTCGTAATCACACCCCGGAACATGGGCGGCAACGAACTGTCATCCGGCAGACCGGCCGCCGCCGCGACGGAATGATCCGCGGTCAACTGGATCAATTTGTCGGCCCGCCACCGATAGGCCCGGCTGTCACCGGCATGCAGGGCCATTCCCCGCGATGGCGTCACCCGATCAAAGACGAGCGCCACCGCCGTACTCCCCGTTCCACTGAATCCCAATGATTCGGCGCGTTCCTTCACCCACTTGCTGGCAGCATTCAGGGCGCGCTCAACCAGGCGCGCGGAGGCCTCCGCCGTAACGGCAAACACCGCTTCCGGCGTTTCTGAAAATTCCTTTTTCAAGGAATCCACACAGGCCTTGCTGGCAATTTCCCCTCCCTGCACCCCGCCCATCCCGTCGGCCACACAGTACAACCCGGCTTCGGGAATCCGAATCAGGGAATCCTCGTTATTTTTGCGACGCCGACCAACATCGGTCAGTTCAGCCGACGAAAGATATGCAAAAAAAGTGCTCACAAGTCACCTGCCTCGATCTGAGTTTAGAGTCCCGGCTTGATTTCGATGGACGCGCTTTTTTCGCTTTCCAACTCATCCTTGTCCACCGCCGAAACCGCAATCGTCATGGGTTTCGACAATTCCGTGAATTCAAACAGATAGTTGGTTTGTTCGGTGGCGGAAATCAGTTCCCATCCGAAAAACTTTTTCCGCCACACCTTGTAACGGCGGACATCCGGCTGACCGGGCGCGTTCCACACCACCCTCACATTGGTTCCCACCGGTTCGGGCCGGAGCGACACAGGGACATCCGGAACCGGCTTGGCTACCCCCCGTTCCACGACAGACCAGTCGCTCTCGAGTCCATCCTTGGCAATCGCCTTGACGCGATAGAAGCGGACGGAACCCGACGCCAGGGCCATCTCCTTGGCCGACAATCCGTTTTCCCGCGCCGCTTGAACGGTCACCAGTTTCTTGAACGGGCCTGCTGGTCCGTCGCTGCACTCCACGACATAATCACTGATGTCTTTCTCGGGATTCGGCGTCCAGTTCATTTTGATGGCCAGAGGCTGATTCGTGGTCACCGTCAGGCCCGAGGGTGTCACAGGCCTGTATTTCGTTCGTGCGCTGACAGGACTGGAGGCCGATGACTTCACATTCGCCTGGTTGAAGGCGATCACCTTGTACTGGTAAACGGTCGCATCCTTCAACAGGCCCAGTCCGAATTTCGGCTTACTCTCGCCGCGATCCAGATAGTTCGTCACCTCACACCCCTTGAGGCGGCTCAACTGGATCCAGTCATCGGTTCCCTCCTCGGTGCGCCAGATTTCATACCCCACCACCGCCTTGTCGGAACTGGGAGACCAGGTGACCGGGACTTCGCGCGGACAGTTTCCCGTGGCCTTGACGCCCTCCACCTCAGAGGGAACCCCTCTCGTAACAGCCTTCACCGGGATGGAGTCGGCGCTTTCAGAAGTCACCGCATTCACCGCGCGCAACCGGTAATAATAGGTTGCCTCATCCTCCAGATTTCCCGGATTCGCGCCCCCGTCGAGGTAGGTTACGGAGGACAGACCGGCCACAAACCCGATCTTTTCATATGGCCCATTGGCAGACCGCGCCCGATAGACATCGTAGCGGATGACATCCGTCTCCGGACTCGGCAACCAGGAGACCGGCACGCAACGGACTTCATCCGAAACTGCAGCCACCTTCTGAACAACCGCAGGCGGAGGTAGCGTGGTGACCTCGGCGAATGACGACGGAGCACTCTCGGAGTTCACGCTGTTGAGGGTCATGATCCGATAGAGGTATTTTGAACTGTCCTTGAGGGTTGACGCCGGGGTGCCCCCATCCACCAGAGTGGGTAATCGAACCAAACCCAGACGTTCGAACGCCTTGGGATCCGATGCCGGAGCCCGCTCCACCCGGTAGCCTGTCACACCATCTGACTGCGAGGGCGCCCATGTCACGGTCACGGCACGAGATCCGGATGCCGCGGCTTTGACCTCCATCGGCGCAAGAGGGGGCGGGGCTGTAAGCGTCTTAACCATCTTTGAGGGGATGCTTTCCGCGCCGTCCCGCTCCAGAATCGCAACGATCTGATAGTAGTAAACGGCGCTATCCTTCAAGGGCGCCTCCGGCGTCCCCTTGTCCCGGTATTGCATCTTTTGCGGGGACAACTCCTCCACCTTCACAAAGGGGCCGACCGGCGATTCAGAGCGCTCGATCCTGTATCGGTAAACCTGTTCATGCGGCGGAGCCCAGATGAGAGTGGCCTCGCGCAACCCTTTGTCGGAGACTGAAACACCCTCGGGTTGGCCATAGAGAGTGCGGCGCTGGGGGGCTGTTGGAGCAGTCACGACGCCAGGAACTGGGGAAGTTTCAGGGGTCTTGATTTGACCGACCTCCTGAGTCGCGCCCTGAACGGCCGGGGAAACCTGATTATTCCGGGGATCATTGGTTTCATACGCCACCGCATTGCCAACCTGGTTGGCTTTGACCTCGCGCGGCAGGTAATCCGGCACCCGATCACTCGTCCTGCATCCGGGCAGCATCATCAGCAAAACCGCTCCAGTCCAATTCAACCTCAACGTTGTGCGCATAGGTCCTAGTCCTCAACCAACAAAATACCCGTTTCCAAGCAAAGCATGGCTTAACTTACCCCCTATCAATATCATCCCCGATTTCCATAGGACAAGCCTGATCTTTAAGGGCAGACGCATCAAGTCGAGCCTTGCGAGACGGCCCGTGACTCATGCCGGCACGCAAACAGTTCATCCAGTTCCGGAACGGTTTCGCCATGCTCCATCCGGTCAGCGATGACAGGAAGAGCGATGGTCTCAGCCTTTGACACGGCATCAGATCTGCTGTCACCATAGGCCATCACGCCGGGCAAATCCGGAATTTCGGCAATCCAGCGACCATCAGATTCTCTTTCGATTTCGATCTTCAGTCTAAAAAGATATCCTTCCCTCTGTTTATTCAATCTTTTCGATTGCCCAACGCCCGCCTTTTCCAGCGGCGCTGGCCGTATGGAGGAAGGCGTGGTTCGCCGATATTTTCAAATGGCTAAAACAAGTCGGATTCCGATCTCGACTTCCGCCATGGCGGACGCCTCCAGCTTTTTGACCTTTCCCGTGAGGCATTGCTTATCCACCGTAATCACCTGAGAAACATTGACCACGGAATCCTTGGCAAGTCCAGCATGTCGTGCCTTAAGCAAGACATTGCCTGGAGCCTGAGCGAGCGCGGTATTGGAGGTCAGGACCACAACAATGACGGTGCTGATCCGGCTGCGGTTGAACTCATCAGATTGAACAATGAGGACGGGTCGCCGGTATCCCGGCCCCGACCCGTCCGGTTCGCCCAAAGAAGCCCACCAAATTTCGCCCCGGTGCATCACCATTTCTCCTTAGAGATCGCTGATGCCTGCATTCTTGAGAGTGCCGGCTCAAGGAGGGAGTTTTCCTTGTCGTACAGTCGGTTGAGGCGTTCCGTCACCCCTTCATTTCGACGCCGGGACAAGAATTCCACCAAGGCGCGCGTGAACAGGGCACTTCGGCTTAAATGGCTCTGATGCGCGAAATTCTCAGCCGCGCTAAAGATGTCATCCGGTATGGATATAGCTGTTTTCATGAATCAATGGTATAACTCTGGTTATACTTTCGTCAATAAACATTTCTG
>CAYHEL010000128.1:0-7095 GCA_964355415.1 uncultured Verrucomicrobiota bacterium
CGCGATGGCGCGGGCCACGACCTCCTCGTTGAAGGACCATAAATCCTCCAAACTGCCACCTCCACGCCCCACAATCATCACATCGATTCCCCCCCTGCGGTTAAGCAAATGAATGGCGTCCGCGATTTCCTGCGCAGCGCCGTCACCCTGAACCCGCGTCGGAGCGATCAGCACGTGCAGATTGGGGAAACGGCGCCGGAGCACGTTCAAAATATCGCGTATGGCCGCGCCGGTCGGCGATGTGACCACTCCGATATGCCGGGGCAACAGGGGTAGTTTTCGCTTGCGATCAACGTCGAACAGTCCTTCCGCCGCCAACTTATTCTTCAGGGCTTCAAAGGCGGCCTGCAGGGATCCTTTCCCACCCTGCTCCATGTGTTTGACAACGATCTGGTAACTGCCGTCGCGCTCATACACGGTCAGGGATCCCTTGGCACGAATCCGTTGTCCATCCCGGGGTAAAAACGGCAAGCCGCGCATATCGTTCCGCCAGATGACGGCTCGAATCTGGGCAGACTCATCCTTGATCGTGAAATAGCAGTGACCGGACGGGGGGTGCCGGACATTGGACAGTTCGCCCTCGACCGTCACGCCACCCAGATTGCCTTCGATCAAAACGCGGATCTGCTTCGTCAATTCCGTGACGGTGTAAACCCGCGCCCGTCCTGTGTCTGCCGGATCCCGGTTCATTTTGCCTTGTCCAGAAACTCCCGGATACGGGTTATCTTTCGGGCTCGCCCCGTTGTTTCATCCACGTCAATGAGGGCGCCTTCCAGGGCAATATTCTGCTCGGCAATTTCAAACTTGGAAGGCATCCCGGTCAGGAACTTGCCCATGACCGAGGCGTAATCCCGCCCGATGATGGAATCCTTGGCGCCCGTCATCCCCAGGTCGGTCAGGTACGCTGTCTGCTTCGGCAGAATCGTCTCATCCGACGTTTGAACGTGGGTATGGGTCCCCACCACCGCGCTGACGCGCCCATCCAAATGCCTCCCCATCGCAATTTTCTCGGAGGTGGCCTCGGCGTGCATATCCACGAGGATCACCTTCCCCATATTGGGCTCCTTGCTTAACAGGGCGTCAACGGCCCGGAACGGACAGTCCATCGGCGGCATAAAGACCCGTCCCACAAGATTGATGACCGTAACGCGCCCCTTGGGAGTGTCAACGGTGACGATCCCGCGCCCAGGGCAAGCGGGAGCAAAATTGGCGGGGCGAATCAACCGCTTCTCGATATCCAGAAAGGAGACGATCTCCTTCTGATCCCACATGTGGTCGCCCATGGTCAGCACATCGGCGCCGGCGGCCAGCAGTTCCGCCGCGATGACTTTGGTGATTCCCTTTCCTCCCGCCACATTTTCCGCGTTAGCCACCACGAAATCCACCGCGCCGCGCTGTTTCATCTGGCCCACAACGCGGGCAAAAATCTTCCGCCCCGGCGATCCCACCATATCTCCCGTAAACAATATATTCATCGCGCGTACTCCACCGACCGAGTTTCACGAACCACGATCACCTTGATCTGGCCGGGATACTGCAGTTCGCCTTCGATTTTCTTGCAGATGTTGCGCGCCAGCGACATGGCATCATGGTCATTCACTTGTTCAGGCTGTACCAGCACCCGAACCTCGCGCCCGGCCTGAATGGCATAACTCCTATCGACCCCGGCGAAACCATTGGCGATGGCCTCCAATTTTTCAAGCCGCTTGACATAGATCTCCGTGGTCTCCGAACGGGCGCCTGGCCGCGAGGCCGAGATGGCATCCCCCGCAACGGCCAGCGCGGCGTACAGGCTCTCCCCGGGGACATCCGCATGATGGGCCGCCACGGCATTGATCACCGTGGCGTGTTCCCCGCTGCGTCGCAGAAAATCGGCGCCGATGATCGCGTGACTGCCCTCGATATCGTGATCGAGCGCCTTCCCGATGTCGTGAAGCAAGCCGATCCGTTTCGCCAGTGAAACGTCAAGATCCAATTCCCCGGCCATGACTCCCATCACATGCGCCACCTCGATGGAATGCATCAGCACGTTCTGAGAATAACTGCTCCTGAATTTGAGCCGCCCCAGTGTCTTCTGAAGGTCCGGGGCAACATCCCGAATTCCCACCTGATAGACGGCTTCCTCCCCGGCCAGACGAATTCGCTCCTCCATCTCCTCCTTTGTTTTTTCCACCACTTCCTCGATTCGGGCGGGATGAATACGGCCATCCTGAATCAGCAGCTCGAGGGATATCCTGGCCACCTCCCGGCGAACCGGATCGAAGCCGGATATCACCACGGCCTCGGGAGTGTCATCGATGAGGAGCGTGACGCCGGTGGCGGCTTCTATGGCGCGGATATTCCGCCCGTCGCGACCGATAATGCGCCCTTTCATCTCATCATTGGGTAGCGTCACCGTACTGGTCATCATTTCAGAGGCATGGCTGGACGCATAGCGCTGGACGGCCAGGCTCACGATCTTCTGGGCTTCGCGATCCGCCGTCAGTTTGGCTTCTTCCTGGAGTCGCCGAATCAGGCCCCCCATCTCATGGTGCACGTCAGCCTCAACCCGGGTCATCAGGGTTTGTCGGGCCTCCCCCTCCGTCATCCCGGCCATTCGCTGGAGTTTCGTCTTCGCCTCATCAACCAGTCGGATCAACTCCGCGCGAACCTTTTCAGTATCGGCAGCCTGTTTCTCGATCTCATCCGAACGCAGGTCGGAGGCGCGCTCCTTTTTCTCGATGAGAGCCACCTTGCGATCCAGATTGGTTTCCCGCAACGCGATCCGGCTATCGAGAGACGACAGTTCCTCGCGACGGGATTTGGTCGAGGCTTCAAATTCCTCACGCGCCTTCAGCACCTCCGCCTTGGCTCGCAGTTCGGTTTCCCTCAGGATATTGTCGGCGTCCTTTTTGGCATCCTTCAACAATTGGTTGGCATCACGTTCCATCTGGCTGGATCGCAATGAACTCATCCAAACCCGGATTCCATACCCGAGCCCGATCCCTGAAACGGCGGCCAATAGCGTAATCAAAAGTGGCGGCATGCGTGCTTTCCTTTCTATCAGACCCTCTCGGGTCTGTTCTTGTCCTTTATGTCATTCGATATACAGTTGATTCTGTCACAATCAAATCCATTCCCACATCCTCCGCCGACACCGGCCACTCCGGCATGATCTGGGAGTTAAAACAGAGACCCGCGCGGCAGTCCAGCCGTTTGGCCAGGCGCGCCAGCATCCGGTCATAATAGCCGCGCCCATGGCCGAGACGCGAACCCGTCTTGGAAAAAGCCAGGCCGGGCACCAGGATCAATTCAAAGCGGTCCGGTTTGGCCCACTGTGGCGTCACCGCCTGCATCAGACCAAAACTCCCCCGGGTCATCGGCTCGTCCGGCGTAAACCAGGCAGGCATATATTCGCCATCCTCTCGCGGCATCGGCAGGGCCACCCGCTTTCCAAGTTTCCACGCGGCTTCCAGTATTTTACGTGTTTCCACTTCTCCGGGCAGGGACAGATAGCAGCACATGGCGGCGGCCCGTTTGAATTCGGGTAGTCCGATGACCCGATCCGACAATAAGGCGCTGGTCGCAGAAACCCATCCGGCGTTGAGCGTTGAACGCTGTCGCCGCATCAGATCACGGATTCCGTGTTTGGTGGGAGGCGTACTCATTCTGACTTCTGTCCCCTCATTCCCGCCCACTGTTCCATACGTTTTTGAATCACCTCTTCATAGCCCGACGCAATCGGCTCGTAGTAGATCGCGGAGGTGGGACAGTATTCCTGGTCAACAAAGTGTCCCTCGAAGTCATGGGCATATTGATATCCGGTATGCCCCAGGCGCTCAGCGCCCTTGTAACTGGCGCTACGAAGATGCTTTGGCACCGGCAGGATCCGCCCCTTCTCCACGTCCTGCATGGCTTTGTCGATAGCCAGATAGGCGGCATTGCTCTTGGGGGCGGTGGCCAGATAGGTCGTGGCCTGCGCGAGCACAATCCGCGCTTCGGGCATGCCGACAAAGGCCACGGCATCCATGGCCGAGGTCGCCATCATCAGACCGCGAGGGTCGGCATTCCCGATGTCTTCCGACGCCAGGATGACCAGGCGCCGCGCAATAAAGCGGGGATCCTCACCCGCGTAGAGCATCTTGGCCAGCCAGTACACGGCCGCATGGGGATCGGATCCACGCACACTCTTGATGAAAGCCGAGATGGTATCGTGGTGACCATCCTCGTCACGGTCGTAAACGACGGCCTTCTTCTGAATCGACTCCTCAACCACCTCGCGGGTGATGTGAATTCTGAAACCGTCGCCGGGAGGCGTGGTCATGACAGCAATCTCAATCGAGTTCAGGGCGCGTCGGCCGTCCCCCTCGCAGACACGGGCCAGATGCGCCAGGGCATTGGCATCGGCATCCACGGGCCATCCCCCGAGCCCGCGCTCATCGGTGAGCGCCCGTTGCAGGAGCGTAACAATGTCGGCCTCGGATACCGGGTTGAGTTGAAAAACCTGGGAGCGCGATGTCAGAGGACTGTTGATGAAGAAAAAGGGATTGTGGGTGGTCGCTCCGATGAGAGTGATGGTGCCATCCTCCACATGAGGCAACAGGATGTCCTGCTGGGATTTGCTGAAATGGTGGATCTCATCGATAAACAGTATGGTTTCGATCCCGTCGTTCTTCTTGCGATGCTGGGCGGCGGACAAAATCGTCCGAAGGACGGCCACATTGGCAAGCACTCCGCTCGTGCGCTGAAAATTTCGCCGAGTGACCCTGGCAATGGCCTCGGCGATGGAGGTCTTGCCGCATCCGGGTGGCCCATAGAGTATGATGCTCCCAAGGCGATCCGCCTCAATGGCCCGGCGCAATAGTTTTCCCAGTCCGAGAATATGATCCTGGCCAACAATTTCGTCCAGGCTTTGGGGACGCATCCGGGCGGCCAGGGGTTGCGCCTTGGATGCGACTTCAGAGTGCTCCTTTTCGAAGAGATCCATATCCTGTGTCCCTTGATAACAATAACCCCACCTTGCCGCAGGGGCTCGATCTCTTGACCTCAGTAAATGAGGTGGGAAGTCTATCTCGCGGGTTCCAAATCCCGTCAAAGCGGGCATGCGGGTACCGCAGTATTCGACTTCCCTTATTCCAAATTATCGGGTTAGAGATTCCGGCCCGTACACGAACAAGGCAGGGTCAAAATGTCCTCAAAATTGAACACGCCCCCTGATTGTCAAAGAACAGCGTCGCCTGTGGGTAAGTTCACCGAAATCCGGGAGATGCAATGCCTGTCATCCCGTATGCTCTGACCAATCCTGACATATACCCCTTCACCACCAGACGTCATCCAACGTATCAAAGACACCGCCGCCACCCCACCCATGAGGGACAGCAACAGCGCCATCATTTTCGCTATTTCTGACTGAATCATGTCTTCAACCTGTCCTGCAACCCCGGTATCAGCACACTCAACCCGAGTCCCTTCAGCGAGTAACACGCCGGTCAAAATAGTCCGGCCCGACGCATCCCTCATCCATGGTGTAGATGATACGCTTCCCCATTCAGCACGTCAAGAGGAGCGACAGGAGCGTCTTACTTACCGCACCACTCGTTCCGTTGTCATGTTCATTCTCCGTGCTATGGTTTCTTGCCACCCATCAACCAGAAATACACCAGCGGAATCACCACCATCGTGAAAACCGTGGACACAAACAACCCGAAGATCAATGACCAGGCCAGACCGCTGAAAATCGGATCCAACGTAATCGGCCAGGCGCCCAACAACGCCGCTCCGGCGGTCAGGAAGATCGGGCGAAACCGGGTCGCGCCTGAATCCAGGATGGCGTCCTCTACCGAAACACCCCGCTCAATGGAAGTCCTTATAAAATCCACCAGGATGATGCCGTTGCGCACCACGATCCCCGCCAGGGCGATCATGCCAATCATCGCCGTCGCCGTGAAAAAAACCGGGTTGTCGAATCCGCCCACCGGCTTATTGCCCAGGGTGTTCAACAGCCAAAAACCGGGCATGATCCCGATCATGGTCAGGGGAATGGACATCATGATGATCCCCGGCAGCACATAGGAGCCGGTCTGGTAGGCAAGCAGCACGTAGATCCCTATCAAGGCGGCTGCAAACGCGAGACCCAGGTCGCGGAACACATCGATCGTGATCTTCCACTCACCCTCCCCTGACCAATCCACCTTGATGCCCTTCGGCAGGGGGTGTTTCCTGAACCATGACTCCAGCCCGAGAACAGCATACGCCGGCCCGCGTCCGGCCATTTCGGCGGTCACATATACCACGCGTTCCTGGTTCTTATGATAGATGGTCTTTTCAACAGCCTCCGATTCAAACCATCCTAACTCTCCCAACTGAACCGCTTGCCCACCCCGGCCTGTGACCACCAGTGTCTTCAGCCGCTCGATGTCCGAGCGTTTTTCACGGGGCACCTTCAGCATGATCTCGAGTTCATTCTGCTCCGTGGGGACATGAAGGGTGCCGGCCATCATGCCGGACAGCGCCACCTGCAGCGTTTGCACCACATCCGCAGTCGCAATACCATTCCGGGCCGCCTTGTCGCGATCCACGCGGAAGAAGAATTTAGTCTGAGCGGCTTCCACATAGGAATCCACATCCACGACTCCCTTCTCTTTCCTCATTTGATCCTCAAGGGTCTTCGCCGAGGCAATCAGCTCATCATACCGGTGATACTGCTGGCCATAGACTTCCGCCACCACGGTCGACAACACCGGAGGTCCCGGGGGGACTTCCACAAGTTTGAGGTTTGACCCGGTTCGTGCCGCAATGGCGGCGATGTCATTCCGGATCCTCAACACCAGGGCATGGCTTTCCATCTCCCGTTTTTTGCGGGGTAGCAGGTTGACCCGGATTTCGGCCACATTGGGCCCTTGCCGCAGGTAATAATGCCGCACCAGTCCGTTGAAGTCCATGGGCGAGGCCGTTCCGACGGTGGAGGTGAAGTCTGTCACTTCGGGAACCGTGCGAAGATAGACCTCCAGTTCGCGCACCACCGCATCCGTCCGCTCCAACGTGGTCGATTCCGGCGTATCCACGACGATCTGGAATTCATTCTTGTTATCGAAGGGCAACATCTTCAGCGGTACC
>CAYHEL010000129.1:0-7059 GCA_964355415.1 uncultured Verrucomicrobiota bacterium
GGATATCATGTATGCGTTCCCGTTCGGCGTCCAGGAACTCGAGGGTATTGCCGCGCGTGGCAACTTCGACCTGAGCCGTCACCAGGAGTTCTCCGGCAAATCCATGGAGTACTTCAACCAGGAAACCAACGAGAAGTTCATCCCGCACGTCGTGGAGCCATCCGCCGGCGTGGACCGCATCGCCCTGGCCCTGCTGTGCAACGCCTATCGCGAGGAGTGGATTCCCAAGGACGGGCCCGCCATTCCGGCCGAACCCGGCAAGCAACCGCCGGAGGGCTTTGAGGCCCGCACCGTGATGCGCTTCGCCCCGCGCGTGGCGCCGGTGAAGGTCGCCGTGTTCCCGTTGTTGAAAAACAAACCGGAGTTGGTGGACAAGTCCCGCGACCTCTTCACCGCCCTTCGCCGAAACTGGGCCTGCTTCTATGATCAGACCGGCGCCATCGGCCGCCGTTACCGCCGGCAGGACGAAATCGGAACGCCCTTCTGCGTCACGGTCGATTTCGACACGCTCAAGGACAATACCGTGACCTTGCGGGAACGCGACTCGATGCAACAGATCCGCATTCAGGCGGATAAACTGGAGTCCGAAATCCAGTCACGGATGGGGTAGGGGTAAGGGCTTTGCATCTGAAATTTCATATCTCACGTCTCCAGGCCCACTTATGTTGTCTGCTGTGTGCCGTCGGCCTTCCCGCCATGGCGCAGACGAACGCCTCCGTCGCAGTGCCCGCCGCCCCCACGGCGGCTGTGGCCAAGCTGCCGCCGGTGAACGAACTGATGGCCAGCCTACTGGCAAAGTTGCCCGTCAAACCGATCATGATCACCGGGGATCTTCTCACCACCCCGGAACAGGGTGATAAGACGCGGCTCACCATTGCCATCCAGCTGCGCTACCCCCGTGAGGCCACCTATACCATCGGGGATGCGTTCGGGAAACCCCTGGAACAACTGACCGTGCTGCGGGATAACGGCCGAGTCTCCTTTCTCTATTTGTCAGGCGACCCCATGACGGGATCCGCGCCCCCCCCGCTGGATCACTCCATCCAGAACACCGCACTGTCCTGGATGGATCTGACCCTGGGGTTCCTCTGGTGGGAAGGCGGAAAAATCATCGGCCAGGAGGAGAATCGCGGCCAACCCTGCTATGTCCTGGATCGCCGCGCGCCCCAGAGCGCCATGGCGCCTTACGCCAGCATGAGAATCTGGATCGATACGCGCATCTCCATGTTGCTGGAGGCCGTGGGCCACGACAAATTGGAAAACCCGCTCCGCCGCCTGTCGGTAAAAAGTTTCAAGAAAATCAACCATGACTGGATGATCAAGGATCTGGAAGTCGAAAATCTGGCCACCCACGCCACCACCATCCTGAGAGTGCGGGACGCCGTGGCGGCAGGAGAAACCACCCCGTGAAAACAATAGGCCGACTCGTCATTCTCCTCTTCTCCCTGAGCCTGTCCCTCCTGCCCCTGTCCGCGCCCGCGGCGGCTCCCAAGGCAGGAGCCGTTTACATTATCCCCATTCATAATGTTATTGATACGGCCCTGGTTTATGTCATCCGCCGCGGCCTTAACGAGGCCGAGGACGAGAACGCCGAGGCCATTATCTTCGACATCGACACGCCGGGCGGCCGGGTGGACGCCGCCGAAGACATTCTGCGCATGTTACGGGATCTCAAGGTTCCCACCTACACCCTGGTCAACCCGAACGCCATCTCCGCCGGCGCCATCATTGCCATGGGCACCGACCACATCTATATGACTCCCGGCAGCAAGATCGGTGACGCCATGCCCATCATGCTCGGCCTGACCGGCGAGGTTCAACCCATGCCCGAATCCATCGAGGAAAAATCCGTTTCCTATGTCGCCGCCATGATCCGGGCCGCCGCCCAGCACCGCGGTCATGACCCGCAACTCGCCGAAGCCATGGTTCGGCGCGACGCCGAATATAAAATCGGCGACGAAGTGATCTCCAAAAAGGGGCGGCTTCTGACCCTCACCAACAAGGACGCCGAGCGCCTGGTGGGCCCCGCAAAAAAGCCGCTCCTCTCCGAGGGCACCGTGGAGAATCTGGATGATCTGATCAAAAAAATCGGCAAGGAAAAATGTGATCAGATCGTCCTGACCGTCACGATGGTCGAGGAAATCGCGCGGTTCATTGAATCGATCTCCGTCATCCTACTCGGTCTTGGACTTCTCGGCCTCTACATCGAATTCAAGACACCCGGCGTCATGTTGCCGGGCATACTCGGGGTTGCGCTCCTGGCGATCTGGTTCTGGGGCTCCAACATCGCGGGACTGTCCGGCCTGGAGGAAGTGGCCCTTTTCATCCTGGGCTTGATCTTCATTTTGGTGGAAGTGTTCTTCTTCCCGGGCATCATCCTGCCGGGAGTCATCGGCGTGATCCTGATTGTCGCCTCCATTCTGATGGCCATGATCCAGCATTATCCCGGGACGCCCGCCTGGCCGACGCTGCCCCAACTCTCCTTCTCGGTCATCCAATTCGGCAAGTCGCTGCTCATCTCCGCCCTGGGATTCTGGGCTGTTGCGGGGATCCTGCCGAAGACCTCAACCTTCAAGCGGATGGTTCTGGAAAGCGCCACAAACCGGAAAGAGGGGTTCACGGCGGCGCCGGACACCTCCGCGCTGGTGGGAAGAACGGGAGTCACCCTCACGCGCCTGAATCCCGCTGGCGCCGCGCAGTTTGGAGACAAACGGCTGAATGTGGTGGCCCGGGGCGACTTTATTGATCCCGGCCTGGAAATCATGATTGCTGAAACCCACGGAAACCGCATAATCGTCGAAATTATCAAGAAAGCCTGATTTATGAATACGATCACCCTCCTGATTCTCCTTCTCTCGGCCGGCATGTTGCTGGTGGGGGCCGAAATTTTTGTTCCGGGCGCAGTCCTGGGGACACTCGGGGGAATCGCCCTGTTCGGCGCGGTCATCGTGGCCTTTGGCATCAGTGTGCAATGGGGACTGTACACATCCTTCGGAATTCTCATCCTCACGGTGGTCTCCGTATTCGTGTGGGTCAAATTCTTCCCGCGCTCCAGTGTCGGCAAAAAAATGACGTTGAGCGTCGATGGAACCGGCTTCAAAGCCGCCGGATCCAAGGCGAACCTGCTGGACAAAACGGGAACCGCCTATTCGGAACTCCGGCCGGCCGGGTTTGCGCTGATCGACGGCAAACGTATTGATGTCATTGCCGAAGGGGGTATCATCGACAAGGATCAACCCTTGAAAGTAATCAAAGTCGAGGGGAACCGGGTTATTGTCAGGAAAATAGAACCATGAAGCATCGCGCCCTTTCCGCCCTCATTGCGGTCCTGCTCGCCTCCACGGTCTGCCTCGCGACCGACTTCAAGGCCGGGGAGGCGTACGTCCTGTCGTCCGATCAGGTTGTCACCAACGAACTCTGGCTCCAGGCCCGCACCATCACCTTTGCGGGACAGGCGAAGGATGACTGTTTTCTTCTGGCCGACCGTGTGAATCAGGGGCCTCTGACGAACCTTCCCTCGCTTCGTCTTCCCGGCGTCTTTCTCGCCGATGTCTGGGCGGCCGGGGAAACCGTTGAGGCAAACGGCACACTCTCCAGCCATGCCCGGCTGGCCGCCATGAAAACACTGCTCATTGCCGGATCGATCGGCCGCAACCTCATCGCGCTCGCCCCCACCATTACCCTCGCCACCAATGCCGCCATCGGGGGAAGCGCCCTGCTGGTCGGGCAGGATATCATTGTCAACGGCTCCATCTCGGGGAACACCCGGATTATCGGATCCACCGTCACCCTTGCCGGGCAGTTCAACGGCGATATCTCGGTCACGGCGACCGATATCAACGTCATGCCGGGAACCCGAATTGCGGGCAATCTGATCTACCGGATGGATCGCGATCTGGTGCTGGATTCCCGCGTGGATCTGGGCGGGAAAATCATGAAGGCCGATCTTCTCACTTCGAAGGACCAGGCGACGCCGACAACATCAGGATCCCTGCTGCTGCAGTTGGGCCTGCTCTGCGGCGCCATCATGGTGGGTCTGGTCTTCGTCTCACTCATGCCCGGCATCGTGTCACTCAGCGTCCACAAATTGGCCGAGTCGTTCTGGCGCTGCACCCTGATCGGGTTCGTCACCTTCGCCCTGGTTCCCGTTTCCGCGTTCTTCCTCCTGTTCACACTGGCGGGTATTCCGCTGAGCGTGATCCTGATTCTGGCCTATGTCATCCTGATGTACGTCAGCAAGATTATTGTCGGCCTCTATGTCGGCCATCTTCTGCTGCGCCGGAAAACCCCGATTCCGCCCACGCTTCTGTTCCCCGTGATGTCGCTGGGACTTCTGATTCTTTACGCGGCCACGACGATTCCTTTCCCGGTCGGCCTGATCGCCTGGTTCTCCATCACACTGGCAGGCATGGGAGCCTTGATTGGAGCCCTGCTGGATCGACGGATTCCGATCATGGTCAGTTATCCGCCCGACTCCGGGACAAAACCACCCCCGCTTCCGGGGAACTTCCCGCCCGGCGCGGTATAATAACTGATTTCTAATTTGCGTTTTGGGAAAGATGCCTTATTGTTACGGAGTGAAAGTTAATTAGTAAAAGGAGCCTGTTATGCCGAATATCGTTGGAATTTTAATCATTCTCGCCGCCATTGTCGCCTTCATCATCCTGGGTGTGTTTTTCTACTTCATCAAGGTCTGGGTGCGCGCCCTGATGTCCGGCGCCCGCGTCCCCATCCTGTCGCTCGTCGGAATGAAACTCCGGCACGTTCCGCCCCTGCTGATCGTGGATGCCCGCATCCGCCTGATCAAGGCGGGACTGAACCTCGCCACCGATCCGCTGGAAGCCCATTATCTGGCCGGCGGCGACGTGATCAATGTCGTCAATGGCCTGATCGCCGCCGACAAGGCCAGCATCTCCCTGACGTTCCAGCAGGCGGCGGCCATCAACCTCGCAGGCCGCGATGTTCAGGAAGCCGTCCGGACCAGTGTCATCCCGAAGGTGATCGACTGCCCGGATCCCCAGAAAAGTCAGGTCACCATGCTGGACGCCGTGGCCAAGGACGGTATCCGCATGTTGGTCAAGGCCCGCGTGACCGTGCGCACGAACCTGGATCAACTGGTTGGCGGCGCCGGTGAAGATACCATTATCGCCCGCGTCGGACAGGGGATCGTCAGCGCGATTGGTTCGTCGGCCACCTACAAACACGTCCTTGAGAATCCCGACGCCATCAGCCGCCGCGTGCTGGAAAGCGGATTGGATTCCCAGACCGCTTTTGAAATTGTGTCGATCGACATCGCGGATATCAGCGTGGCGGGAACCGGCGCCAAGGATGTCGCCAACGTCGGCGCCATGCTGGAAACCGAACGCGCCGAGGCCGACAAGAAATTACGCCAGGCGGAGGCGGAGGGCCGTCGCGCCATGGCCGTCGCCCGTGAACAGGAAATGCGCGCCCTGGTTCAGGAAATGCAGGCCCGCGTGGTTGAAGCCCAGGCAGAGGTTCCCCGCGCCATGGCGGAAGCCTTCCGGAAGGGCAACCTCGGCGTCATGGATTTCTACCGGATGCAGAATATCCAGGCCGACACCGATATGCGCAAGACGATCTCGGGCGAAACCCACGAGACCCAGAAACCGAACCAGGCGTAAGTCTTGAATCTATTCCCCATAGCCGCATCGGACATGGACGTCATCATTGGCATTATTGCCGTGGTGGGGTGGATTCTGTCTCAGGTTATGGGCCGAAAAAAAGGGGGTGCCCCATCGGCGCCCCCGGACGGGGAACCCACCCCTTCCGATAACCCGCAGGATGAATTGCGGAAGTTCTTCGAGGAAATGGGGAAGACGGTGAAGCCGCAGGCGGAAGTCAAACCGCCTCCGCCACCGCCGCCCGTTCCCACCCGTGCCCATACCCAGCAGAAACGGGAACGGCCCATCCCCCGCATTCGAAAGCAGGAGGAACCCAGGCCGCAGGAAATGATGAGGCCCGCGCCGGTCGTCATGGCGGCGCCCGGACTATTGTATGAGCCGGAGATCGTGCCGCGGTTCGCGTTGCCGGCCACGGTCACGTCTTCATCCAACAAAATCTCCATGCTCATGCCGGACATACAGGATCCCGGCGCGCTCCGGAAAATGATCATCACCATGGAAGTTCTGGGCAAGCCGGTGGCCTTACGAAACGGGGCCCCCGCTCTCTGACGTCAGGCGGACGCCCGATTGACCGTCACCATCGCCTTGATCACCCCGTCACGATACTCGTGAACAAGATCGAAGGCCTCCTTCGTCTCCTCGAAGGCAAACCGGTGTGTCACCATGAAGTCCAAACCGATCCGCCCTTTCGCGATCAGATCAAGGGCCGGTTGCAGACAGTGATTCTGCCGCCTCACATTCTGAAAACACAACTCCTTCCGGCGGGCCACATCAATGGGAAGTGAAATCCGGTCCACTTCAGGAATTCCCACCATCATCAACGTGCCTCCCGGCTTCAGTAATTCCACCGCCTGGTCAACCGCCTCCTGTTGGCCGCAACACTCAAAGACGACATCCAGCAACAGCGGTTCCATCCCGGAAATCGCCGCAACGACATCCTCGCGGTCGGGATTCCACGTCCCCGTCGCGCCCGCCGAACGGGCCACCCTGTTGCGGGCATCAATCTTATCGGTCATGTAGGCGGTTGCAATGCCGACCTGACGGGCGGCGAGCCAAACCGACAACCCGATGGGGCCGGATCCCAGAATCGCGATTTTCATGCCCGGCGCCAACCCCGCCCGTTTTACCGCATACACGCCAATGGAAAGGGGTTCTCCCAGGGCCGCCTGTTCCAGCGTCATGGTCGCGGGAATCGGGAAGCAACAGGCCTCCGGCATCACGATGGTCTCGGAAAGACATCCCTCCGCCTGGCCCGGACACCCCAGAAAACTGAGGCGTCGGCAGGTGTGCGGCCGACCGCACCGGCATTGGTCGCAGACTCCACACGAGACGGCCGGCTCAACGGCAACACGGTCGCCGGGCCGAACCCGCGTGACCCCGCTCCCGACCTTTTCGACCACGGCCGAACATTCGTGCC
>CAYHEL010000130.1:0-7037 GCA_964355415.1 uncultured Verrucomicrobiota bacterium
GGTGATTCGGAACACCATTGGGGATTATCCGCTCGTGATCCGGCCGGGCTTTACCCTCGGCGGAACAGGTGGCGGGATTGCCTACAACGACGGCGAGTTTGAAGAAATTGTGAATCGCGGGCTGTTCTACAGTCCCACTTCCGAAGTGCTGGTTGAAGAATCGGTTCTGGGGTGGAAAGAGTTCGAACTCGAGGTGATGCGGGATAACAAGGACAATGTTGTCATCATCTGTTCCATTGAGAACCTTGACCCGATGGGAGTCCATACTGGCGACAGCATCACCGTGGCGCCCGCCCAGACCCTGACGGATCGCGAATATCAGATTATGCGCGATGGCTCCATCGCCGTGATGCGTGAGATTGGTGTGGATACGGGCGGCTCCAACGTGCAGTGGGCGCTGAACCCTAAGAACGGGCGCATGATCATCATCGAGATGAATCCCCGTGTGTCCCGATCCAGCGCACTGGCGTCCAAGGCGACCGGGTTTCCGATTGCGAAGATCGCCGCCAAACTGGCTGTGGGTTATACGCTTGATGAACTCCGCAACGACATTACCCGCGAGACGCCGGCCTGTTTTGAGCCTGCCATCGACTACGTAGTGACCAAGATGCCGCGCTTTGCCTTTGAGAAATTCCCCGGCGTCAACAGCACCCTCGGCACGCAGATGAAATCGGTGGGCGAGGCCATGAGCATCGGAAAAACCTTCAAGCAGTCATTTCAGAAGGCCTGCCGGTCGCTTGAAATCGGGAGGGCGGGCTTTGGAGCAGACGGGAAGGATGGCCCCTTTGACACCATGACCGATGAGGTTATGGCGAAGGAGATTGTTCGGCCCAATGCCATGCGGGTCTTTACAATTCATGCGGCCTTGAGGCGCGGGTGGTCCGTGGAAAAGATTCACGAACTTTCCGGTATCGACCCCTGGTTTCTGCGTCACCTGGAAGAACTGGTGGCCTATGAAGGGGAAATCAAGACCGTCGGCACGCTGGAGGGCCTTCGAAAGGATTCCGCGCTGTTCAGGCAAGTCAAGGAGATGGGATACTCCGACAGGCAGATCGCCCACCTTCTCGGGTGCAAAGAGATCGAGGTCAGGAAGGCCCGGGAAGAACAAAAACTGTTGCCCGTCTATGGATTGGTTGATACCTGTGCCGCCGAGTTCACCGCCTATACCCCGTATTTCTATTCGACCTATGGGGAGGTTGACGAAAGTCGTCCAAGCGATAAGAAGAAGGTCATGATTATCGGGGGTGGCCCAAATCGCATCGGGCAGGGAATTGAGTTCGACTATTGTTGCGTCCATGCGGCCTTCGCTCTCCATGAGGCCGGCTTTGAAACCATCATGGTCAACAGCAACCCTGAAACGGTTTCGACGGATTATGACACGAGTGACCGCCTCTATTTTGAGCCTTTGACGCTTGAAGACGTCCTGCATATCTATAATCGCGAAAAATGCTGGGGCGCCATTGTTCAGTTCGGCGGACAAACGCCGCTCAACCTGGCCAAAGATCTTGAGGCCAATGGGGTCAATATCATCGGAACCAAGCCGTCCAGCATTGAGATTGCCGAGGATCGGGATCTGTTTTCGGACATGATCAAGCGATTGAAGTTGAAGCAGCCGGAAAACGGTATGGCCACCACGGCGGAGCAGGCGGAAGCCATCGCCAACCGGATCGGATACCCCGTTCTGATGCGTCCATCCTTTGTTCTGGGGGGGCGGGCCATGGTGATTGTTTACAACCGTGAGATGCTTCACAAATACATGACGGAGAGTGTGGAAGTGTCCCCGGATCGACCTGTTCTGGTGGATCGGTATCTCGAAAATGCAGTCGAGGTGGATGTGGACTGCATTTCGGATGGAGAGACCTCGGTGATCGGATCCATCATGGAGCATGTGGAACTGGCCGGCATCCACTCCGGTGACAGCGCCTGCACCATTCCTCCGCCCACCCTGAGCGAGCCCATCAAGAAGGAGATCCGGCGGTGTACCCTTCTGATGGCCAAGGAACTCAAGGTTTGCGGTTTAATGAATGTGCAGTATGCCATCAAGAACGGCGATGTGTATGTTCTTGAGGTCAACCCGCGCGCCTCTCGAACCGTTCCCTTTGTCAGCAAGGCGATCGGGGTTCCGCTGGCCAAGCTGGCCTCGCTGGCCATGGCGGGATTTACGTTGAAGGAGATGAATTTCACGACGGAAATTATTCCCAAGCATTTTTCCGTCAAGGAAGCCGTTTTTCCGTTTTCGCGGTTTCCCGGTGTGGATGTGATCCTGACCCCCGAGATGAAGTCGACCGGCGAGGTGATGGGAATCGATTCCAGTGGCGGGATGGCGTTTCTCAAGAGCCAGATTGCGGCAGGCAATCCGTTGCCGAGTTCGGGTAACGTGTTTCTGAGTATTCGGGACGAGGACAAGGATACGGTACTCCCGTTGGCCAAGCGTCTCACGGAACTGGGCTTCTCCATCTACGCCACGGTGGGTACCAGCACCCTGTTGCGCAACAGCGGAATTCGCAGTCAGGCGCTTTTCCGGATTGCCGATGGACGTCCCAATGTGGTTGATTTGATCGAAGAAAAGCAGGTAAACTGGATTATCAATACGCCTTCCAGCGGTCCCAGTCCGCGCATGGATGAAGTCAAGATGCGATCCCATGCGGTGATTCGGGGTATTCCCATCACGACGACGGTTCATGGGCTAAAGGCGGCCATTACCGGCATCGAGGCCATGAAAGATTCAACTCGCATAGAAGTGTGCAGTATTCAGGAATTTCATCGTCATGCGCCCAAGGTCAAATTTCCAAAGTTAGCCGGGGCCGCCAAGGGGCCGCGCAAGCGGGGATAGGAGTCCATTCCCATGCCTGAACAGGAGATGGAGGAAACCGTTCTTGAGACGGCGGATAATGAGGCCAATGGGGCGCGTGGAGCCGGTGATGCGGCCCACATGACCTGCGCCCAGTTGGCTGAGAATTATGAGGCGATCATTCGCGCTGGAGCGATTTACTATCCCGTTGCCTACCAGTTTTTAAGGGAACTGGGGCGGGGGCGGCAGGGAATCGTTTTCCTGGGTTTGCGGCAGGGCGCCAGGGGGTGCATCACCCGCCATGCCATCAAACTTTTCAATCCCGCCAATTACCCGACGCCTGAACTGTATTGGACGGACATGGGGCGCATCGCCGTTCAGACGTCCCGCTTGCAGGCCATGCAAAGTCCAAGTCTGGTCGCCCGCGACAGTTATGAGGAAACCTATGGAATTGGTTATCTGCAAATGGAGGCGATTGACGGGATTGATCTCCGGGTGTTTCTCGACGGGGCTCATTTGGACCGGTTCCGGATCCGAAGTACCCGCGAGGAATGGGCTCGTATTACGGATGTCATTTTCCGCCTTGAAGGCTCAAAAATCTGTATTCAGCCTGGTATCGCCATCTATATAATTCGCATGATGTTGCGCGGTCTTGAGGCGCTGAACGCCATGGGGTTTGTCCACTGTGACATCAAGCCCGAGAACGTCATGATTGACCGGCTGGGGTATGTCAAACTCGTGGATTTCGGGCGGGCGGTTTCAGCGGGTGAAAAATCGTCATGGCTTATGGGAACGCCACTCTATATGGCGCCTGAGATCCACCGCCGATTGCCTCCTGTCGTGCAATCGGATATTTTCAGCGCCGGTTTGGTGTGTGTCGAAATGCTGAGGGGGACTCCGGTTTGCGACCCGGCGATGAGCGAAGGCGACTTGCTTCAATTCAAACTTAAACTGGCAGACCGTCTGGTTGAATTCCTCCCCCCTTATGTTGTCCAAAACGAAAGGTTGGTGCATACTTTGCGTCGGATGCTGTCGCCTGATCCTTCACGCCGGTTCAGCTCGGTAACCGAGGTGGATTCGGGGCCTGATGGTTTGCTCCATGTTCACAAGCAATTGGTTCACATGGGTAAAGATACGGAATATGGACGGGAACTTGAAAATTATCTGTCAAAAAGTATGGATCGACATCCGGTTCTCTAGCAGGCATTCGCATGTCCGATATCTATGTCACAACGGAGAAGAAGCAGGCCCTCGAGGAGCGAATGACCAAGTTGGGTGTTCGCGAGAAGGATTTGATTGAAAAATTCATCCTCGGCGCCGGATCAGGGGGGCAGAAACTCAACAAGACATCCTCCTGCGTCCATTTGCTCCATTCGATCAGCGGGATCGAGATTAAATGCCAGCGTGAACGGTCGCGTGAACTGAATCGTTTTCTGGCCCGGCGTGAATTATGCGACAGGATTGAGGAAAGGATTCTCGGTCTCAAGAGCGCGCGGCAACAAGTCGTTGAAAAAATCCGACGTCAAAAGCGGCGGCGCTCACGGCGCCAGAAGGAACGGATGCTAAACGACAAACGACTGCATTCGGCCAAGAAACAAGAAAGACGGGGAGGTCGCATTGAATCCTGATTCCTTTGAGACGGTCAGTCAGCGCCTGTGGAGTGTGCTGATCCGATGGATGCTGACGGCCATTTCGGTCTGGGTGGCAACATGTCTGGTGCGCGGGGTTGATTACGCCGATTGGCAAAGTCTGTTTGCGGCAGCCATGATACTGGGCATCCTCAATACTTTGGTTAAGCCGATTTTAATTCTCGTGGCGCTGCCTCTTGTGCTTTTGTCGCTCGGATTTATGTTGCTGATTATCAATGCGTTACTCTTGATTCTGACGAGCCGGTTGGTGCCAGGATTCCAGGTGGACGGATTTTGGTCGGCGCTGGGTGCTTCCCTGATTATCAGCATTGTCAGTCTGATCCTCGGCAACAAGCGGACTCGCCGCCGCCGTGCGCCCGGCCCGCCGCCTTCTGGCGAGGCCTATCAGGAACCTTCCAGAACCCGGACTCCGCCACCGGGTAAAGGGCCCATTATCGATGTTTGAACATGAAGGAGAGTACCATGGGTGACGGATTGAAAAGTTCATTTGATCTGGCAATGGAACGAATGGCGAAACGCGGCGAGGGAATAGCCGCATTGTCTTCAGAGCAGAAGCAGGCCATGGCGGACATCGCCAGCCGTACGAAAGCCAAGATCGCGGAGATTGAGATTCTCTATGGCAAGAAGATTGAGGAAGCCCGAGCGGCGGGTGATTCGGAAAAAGCCGACAAGACCGAAGAGGAAAAAAGGTTTGAGATCAAGCGACTTCGAGAGCGTGAGGAATCCGAGCGCGCCAACATCCGGAAGTGATGATGAATTCACGCAAACGCATACTCATCATCAAGCTTAGTTCGTTGGGCGATGTCTTTCATGCCTTGCCTACCGTCAATAATCTCAAGATCGCACTGGACGCGGACGTTGATTGGGTGACGCAGCCTGAGTATGTCGATCTGGTCAGGTGCTTTCCGATTGTGTCGCGTGTGATTCCTTTTCCACGCCGTCAATTCCTGACTCATGCCGGTCGGTTGTTCAGGGCGATCCGGGAAGTCAGGTATGATTATGTCATTGATCTTCAAGGGCTTCTGAAAAGCGCTGTCGTGGCGAGAATGGCGCGCGGCGGCATTCGGATCGGACCCTCATTCCATCGCGAGGGGGCCTGTCTATTGTATGATGCCGTGGCCGGTGTTCGTTTCAAAAACCGCCATGCGGTGGACGAGAATCTGGATGTGGTCAGGTATCTCGGGTTGCCTATTCTGCCGGTGGCGTTCCCCGTCGATTTTCAACCCCGTGCGGCGGATCAGCCAAGACCTCGGGTGGCCATTGTTCCGGTATCACGGCGGGCCAACAAAAACTGGCCGTTGGCCAATTTTTTGGAGACCGCAAAATATCTCCAGGGCGAGTTCGGAGCCTCACTCTATCTCTTTGGAGGCCCGTCAGACCGGGCGCTCTGCGAGACCCTCCGTGCCGACTTGCTGGCAACACCCGGGATCAGGACGATTGTTAATCTTGCGGGGCAGACCGATCTGGTCGAAATGGGTCGCTGGTTCAAGCAGATGGATTTGGTGATAGCCAATGACTCCGGCCCCCTTCACATGGCTGTGGCACTCGGAATCCCCGTGGTTACCATGTTCGGGCCAACCGATCCTCGGCGAACAGGCCCTTACGGGGGTGGGGCGGCGGTCTGTACAACAGATATCGCATGTCGTCCCTGTTTTGCTAGAGTGTGCAAATTACCTTTCGTGGAGTGCATGAATCGAATCTCGGTCAAACAGGTGACTGACGCCGCGCGGAAGGTTCTGGGCCGCATTCCATGAACCGTCCTAGCGTAGCATTGCTCGTCATGTTGATCCTGATCATCGGGGGGAGTTGTGACAGTAAGGTGCGGAGTTCCGATGAGGCTGAACGAGATCATCCCGCCATGAAGAGAGCCCGTGAACTTGAAAATGCGGGAGATAGTGAGGGCGCAAGGGTGGCCTATCAGTCTCTTCTTGATCGGGATGCCACCATGGCCCGTGCCCATCTGGCACTGGCCTTTCTTCTCGACAAACAGGGCGGAAGTTATGTGGATGCCATCTATCATTATCAACGGTATCTGGCTTTGCGGCCCGACACCGAGAAGCGGCGTATGATTGAAAAACATATCCAGGCCGCCCGACTGGGGTATGTCGGAACGGTGTTTACGAATGAGGCCTCGATCCTTCGTAAAATGGCGGAACTAGAGAAAGAGAATGGCGCCCTTAAAACTCGTTTGTCGAACGTGGACGCGCAAGCCTCCCAATGGCGCGCCATCGCAACCCTGCTTCGCAATAAGTATGAGTCAGCGGCTGATCAGGCGGATCAGACCCTGAACAGGGTCCCGTTGCCCGTCCCTTCCCCACGTTCAGCGGGCAGAATGGTCAGGGTCGAAAAAGGAGATAGTCTTCGTAAAATGGCGGTTCGATTCTATAAGGATCAGGAGCGATGGCGCGATATTTATGAGTTGAACCGGAATCACATGAAACGCCCCGATGATATTCATATCGGGCAGATGCTTCTGATTCCGGAACAGACCCAGGAATAACACAAGCTTGAATGTCACGGGACTGATTGGTAGCGTACACGACAACGATGGTTTAAGGACGTGTCAGGGACAGAGTCCGTACTGACGGCGAGGAGAA
>CAYHEL010000131.1:0-6946 GCA_964355415.1 uncultured Verrucomicrobiota bacterium
TGAGCAACCCAAGCGCCCCGGCCTCGTCAAGTTGAATACGAACGAGAACCCTTATCCCCCGTCATCCCGCGTCGCGGAGGTGTTAAACACCGTGTCGGCGGAGACCTTGCGCCTCTACCCTGATCCCCTTGGCACGGAGTTGCGCGAGGCGGTCGCCCATCTTCATCATGTGGGAGTGGACCAGGTCTTCGCGGGCAATGGTTCGGATGAAATTCTGGCCCTGTGTACCCGGGCTTTTGTCGACGATGACGGCGCCATTGGCTATTTCATGCCATCCTATTCGCTGTATCCAGTTCTGTCTGCAATACGGGATGTTCCCGGAGTGGCGTGCGACCTTGACGAGGGTTTTGAGTGGCCCGCCCGCGATCCCGCGCCCGCGTCGCTTTTTTTTCTGGCGAACCCGAATGCCCCGACGAGTCTTCTCTTTCCAAAGGCGAAAGTGAGGGCGTTTTGCAGTTCCTTTCCCGGAGTCGTTCTGATTGATGAGGCGTATGTTGATTTTGCCGGGGAGAGTTGCCTGGATCTGGCCACCACCCTGCCGAACGTTCTCGTCATGCGAACCTTGTCGAAATCCTATTCCCTGGCTGGAATCCGGTGCGGCTACGTGGTGGGCCCGGAGGCCTTGACGTCCGCCCTTATCAAGATCAAGGATTCCTACAATCTGAACCGGCTGACCCAGGCCATCGCCACGGCGGCGATTCAGGATCAGGCGTCTATGCTTGCCAACGTGGCGAGAATCAAGGCCACCCGTGAACGGCTCTCGGAGGAACTCATTCGACGCGGCTTCGCCGTATTTCCCTCCGCAACGAATTTCCTCTGGGTCAATCCCGGGCGAAGTCAGGCCCGGATGATGTATGAAGCCTTGAAGAAGCAGGGAGTCTTGATCCGCTATTTTCCTGGAAAGCGGACAGGGGACTGTCTGAGGATTACGGTGGGAACCGATCAGGAAGTAAACCGGTTACTAGAAGCACTGGGAGGGTTGACATGAAATATCGCACGGCAACGGTGGCGCGCAAGACGAGAGAGACGGATATCCGGATATCCCTGACGATTGAAGGGAAAGGAGTCAGCCGCGTGGAGACGGGAATGCCGTTCCTCAATCACATGCTGGAACTGTTTTCAAAACATTCACTCATGGACCTGACGATCAAGGCCACCGGCGATTTGGAGGTGGATTACCACCACACGGTGGAGGATCTGGGGCTGGTGCTGGGGGATGCGATCAACCGGGCGCTCGGGGATCGAAAGGGCATTGTGCGTTACGGCTGGTCCTATGTTCCCATGGATGACGCCCTGAGCCGGGCCGTGGTGGACTTGGGAGGAAGACCCTACCTCGTTTATGACGTGGCCAACCGGACCCGGAAAATCCGGGATTTCAACCTGATCCTGATCCGGGAATTTTTTCAGGCCCTGGTTGTCAGGGCGCGAATGAATCTTCATATTGCCCAATTGTATGGAGAGGAGCCGCACCATGCCTATGAGGCCATATTTAAGGCCGTGGCGAGAGCCGTTGGCGAGGCCGCTCAAAGAGACCCTCGCGTCGTTGGAGTTCCCTCCAGCAAAGGGGCCATTTAACGAGATATGAAGATCTATCCGGCGATTGATTTGAAGGATGGCAAGTGTGTTCGGCTCAGGCAGGGACGCGCGGATGCGGTAACGGTGTATTCCGATGATCCCGTGGCGATGGCGCGGCAATGGGCGGAGGCCGGCGGGGACTGGCTTCATGTGGTGGATTTGGACGGGGCCTTTCTCGGGCGCCCCGTCCACGTTGAGATGGTGAAGGCGATGGTTGCCGCCATCCCAATACCGGTTGAGTTCGGGGGCGGATTGCGCACCGATGACGATATCCGCATGATTCTGGATGCCGGTGCTCGTCGCGTCGTGCTGGGAACCCGGGCCTGCGCCGATCCTGATGCGCTGGCCGCGCTCGTGCGCATATTCGGGGATCAGCTGGCCGTCGGCATCGATGCCCGAAACGGGCGAGTCCAGGTTAAAGGCTGGGTGGAGACCACCGACACGCTGGCCGTTGATTTGGCCAGGCGTGTGTCGGCTCTCGGGGTCAGAACGATCATTTACACCGATACGGCTACGGATGGAATGCTGTCAGGTCCCAATATTGAGGGCGTCAGGAATCTCTGCCTAGCCGTGGCGTCGACTGTCATTGCCTCGGGCGGGATTTCAACCTGCGGAGACATTGCCGCGCTGGCCTCGCTTAATCAACCGAATCTTGAGGGCGTGATCGTCGGGAAAGCCTTGTACGAAGGGGTCGTCACGATCCCTGCCATGAAGGCCATGTCCGGATCGGCCGTTCATTCATGATACACACGTCTGGAAGGAGGCATGATGAGACTTCACGGAAAGACCGCCCTGATAACGGGTGGCGCAGTACGGATTGGCCGGGCCATTTGTGAGGCCCTCGCGGCTCAGGGATGTAATGTGGTGATCCACTGCAGTCGTTCGCTTCTTGCCGCAGACAATCTGGCCAAACGGTTGCGCGGTCGGGATGTGAAGGCGTGGGTTGTCAAGGAGGCGATTGATTCCGAGGCCGACTGCCGATCCCTGATGGCTGCGGCGCTGAGACAGGCCGGACGACTGGACATCCTGGTGAACAATGCGGCGGTGTTCCATAAGAGCCGCCTGAAGGTGGTGAGCGAGAAAAAATTGCAGTTGGAGTTTGGAATCAACCTGTTTGCGCCGATTCTGTTGACGCGCCTGTTTGCCGAGCAGACCGAGAGAGGGGCCGTCGTCAATCTCCTGGATCGGCGCATCAAGGCCCATGATCTTGACTGTCTTCCCTATTCGCTATCCAAAAAAGCGCTGGCGGCATTCACGGAGGAAGCCGCGCTGAGTCTGGCTCCGGGGATAACGGTGAATGCCGTGGCGCCAGGGCCCGTTCTTCCACCCCCTGGTAAGGGGCCGCACGTTCTCCGTGAACGCGCCGGTGCCATCCCGATGAAGTGCAGGCTCACTCCTCAGGATATTGCAGCCGGAGTGGTGATGTGTCTCAAAGTGGAGGGCATGACCGGCCAGATCATCTTTATGGATGGGGGACAGCATCTCCTTGGAAATGGGGTCTGATCCTGCGGTGGGAATTTGACAACAGGCGGTGAAACTGGCATGGTACCCGATTATGTCAGCCGTCAATAAACATCCTGATAGACCCCATGTCGTGTTGGGTGTCACGGGTTCCATTGCGGCCTATAAAGCCGCCGAACTGGTTCGTATGGTGAGGCGCGAATCGTGGGACGTCTCGGTCGTCATGACATCCTGTGCCGGTGAATTTGTATCGCCATTGACTTTTCAGACACTCTCCCGGAACGCTGTCGGAACAGGGCTTTTTGACGAGAAGGATGGGTGGCACCCCGAGCATATTTCATATGCGGATCGTGCGGATGTGATGGTCATTGCGCCGTGCACGGCGAACGTGATGGCGAAATTGGCCCATGGGATCGCGGATGATCTGCTGACCTGTACGGTACTGGCAACGCGGGCTCCGGTGGTCGTGGCGCCAGCCATGAATGAGGCGATGTGGGAACATCCGGCGACGCGGGCCAATGTGGCGTTGCTTCAGTCCCGCGGTGTCATGTTTGTGGACGTTGGAGTCGGGGAACTGGCTTGTGGCTGTGAGGGACAGGGACGGTTGGCCGATCTGGATCAAATTATTGAGTGTATAAAATTGGCGTTGAGGAAATAAACAAGTCGAAAGGATATGATTATGGCGAAGAATGTACTGATAGCCTTGGCTTTGATTGCTTTGTCGGTTCTGGTGATGATTTTTAATACGGATTCGATTCATGTCAATCTTGTTTATACCGTCATCAAACCGGTTGCCTCGCTGGTGTATCTGTTCTTCGTTGTCCTGGGCGTGATCATTGGTGTGCTCTTGAAGTAGGCTCGCGTTGCGGGATCGGTATTCTTAACGAGTGGAGTGTAATGAGCGATTTGCATTTGCCCGGATTTGAGCTGCTTGAAAAAATTGGCGAAGGCGGGATGGGCCACATTTGGAAGGCGCGCCAGATTTCGCTGGATCGGATTGTGGCCATCAAACTGTTGCCGCCACGGTTCAGCAATGATCCGGAGAGCGTTCAGCAGATTATTCAGGAAGCCCGCATTGCCGCGAAACTCAAGCATCAGGGCCTCGTTCAGGTCTATGATGCCAATGAGATAAACGGCACATTCTATTTCGTCATGGAATATGTTGACGGTTACAACATTGGCCAATGGGTGGCGCGCAAGAAGGTGCTTCAGTCCAAAGATGCGCTCATTGTGGTGGAGTCGGTCGCCAACGCCCTTCATTATGCCTGGAAAACATCCGAACTGATTCATTGCGATATCAAACTTGAGAACATGATGGTGGATCAGGACGGAACCATCAAGGTGGCTGATCTCGGGCTTTCCTTAACTCGTGACTCGCAGTCTCTCCTGCACGCCGACGAGGTCGCCGGCACTCCGGGCTACATCTCCCCGGAGCAGGTGCGGGGTGGAGTTAAATTGGACACCCGTGCCGATATCTACTCTCTTGGGTGCTGTCTCTATCATATGGTCACGGGTCGCAGGCCGTTTGCTGATCTCCCGGAAGTGGATGTCATGCAGGCGCAGATATCATCGTATATCCCCGATCCGCGTGATGTGATTTCCTCTGTTCCGGCGCCGGTATGCGACCTGATCGAGCGAATGCTGGTGAAGAACCGTGAGCTGAGGCTGAAAGACTGGAATTCGGTGCTGTATGAGGTGCGTCGTGTTCAGCGAGGGCTCGCGCCGTCAGGCCCGCATCCGGAAAAAAATGCCAGCACGTTGCGCAGACGGTCGAGTCCGGCTTCGTCGGCCAGTCACACCCCCGCCGTGGCGCCCCCGGAGAAGACGATTGTACAACGTATCCCCTGGGAGGGAGTTATGCTTCTGGCGGTGGTCGCGGTGGCTGTCATGTGGTTCAAATTCAAGAGGGGCCCGTCTGCGCCGGACATTGTCGTGCCTCCATCGCAACAGGTTACGAATCACATCGAGCCTAAATCGGTTCCCGGCGTGATCCTGGAGACGACTCAGAAAACAGCACGCGTGACCCGCTCCGTCATGAATAACAACGCTGAACTGGATGACGCCTTGGCGGAAATCAAACGGGTTACCGAGGACTATGTGTCGGAGGGGTCCTTCTCCAATGCCATTGTCTGGTTGGAAAACTATTGGGGGCGATGGGCGGTCGCCACCGCCACGAATCGATCTGAACTGGTTCTTGATATCCGTCGAAAAGTCATGGAGATGGAGACCGCGACAAGGGCGCAGGAGGCGTGGAGTTCCCTGATGAACGAGGTGACCGGATCCATTCTGACCGGGAAATATGGGGTGGCTCGTCAAGGTGTTGAAAAGGCTGGAAACGACAGGCAATACGCCGATCACCGGAGCGATCTGACCGCGATGGCCGAAGTGCTGGCGGGTGTTGGGGCGTTGAATGACCGGCTTCTGGAAACGTTTTCCAAGAACATTGGCAAGGTCACATCCATTCCCTTGACCCGGGGTGATTTTATGGGGCGTGTGATGGAAATTCGGGATCGAAAGGTCATCTGTAAGACCTTGGATGAGACCGCGCAGGTTGAAATCAAACTGGACGAAATTGCGCCAGGCGAGAGGATCAGCCGTTTGGCTGCGCTGAATCTCCCCGAAGCCTATCTCGTCCGGGGGGTCAATGCCCTGAATGAGGGAAAGATCGACGAAGCCTTGGAGGCGCTGAACAAAACAGGGCCTGTTCTCGGACCTCTCCTGACTCGGAGTATTCAGGCCCATACTGAAGCCGGTAGAAGGGCCGCCATGGCCGCTGACGAGGCCTTGATGGCATTTTGCCGAATGATGAAAAAGGCAGGTTTGGAACCGGGCCTGTTTGATGCGCAAAAATGGTTGAGTTCTCTGGAGGCCCTGAGACTGTCATCGGCGGACGGGGCGGGTGTCGAGAAGAGTCTGGATGACTTTCTGTTGACGTTTGGAAAATCAAAATTCGCCGAACAGAACGCCGGGTTGATCCTTACTCTTCGGAAGGCCTGCGGTCAGGCTCAGGATCCCGCAGTCGTGAATGCGGTGCCCGCGCCAGTTGCCGTGGAGATTGATTCTCCCCTGGGAAAAATTGCCTGTGCCATGATGGCCGGGAACGAGGGACTGGAAATGGGGGCTTTTAGTCTGGAGCCGTTTTCGGAGCCGGACAAACTTGCCCTTCGCATTGTGTCCTCCAACCTTCGCGACTTGAGTCCGCTGGAAGACTTCAAGACGATCATCTCGTTGTCCCTGGAGTCAACCGAAAAAAGGACGACCGTCCTGGATATTTCCCCCCTTCAGACGCTCCCCCTCAAGCAGCTTTCGTTGCTGGGATATGACCTTGCCGATGTGTCGAAACTGCGGGGAATGAAAGTCAGCAGGCTTCGGATACCGCATGTGACCCTGAAAAATCTTCTGGTGCTTCAGAAGATGCCTCTGACGGTGCTGGACATTACGGGGACACAAGTCGATAACCTGGCATCCTTGCAGGGAATGCGTCTGGAAGTGTTGCGCGCTGAGGATACCAGGATTTCCAGTATTATGCCCCTCTCGGGGATGCCTTTGCGTGAACTGAGTCTGCGGGGAACTCAGGTTCGCGATGTGGCCTACCTGCAGGGGGTTCCGCTTGAAATTTTGAATTTGTCAGGTACTCCGGTCACTGACTTTTTCGTCCTTCGATCATTCAAATTAACCCGTCTGGATGTCAGCGATACAAGCATCAGGGATCTGTCGTTCTGTACGGATATGCCTCTGACGGATTTAAATATCAGCGGGACAAGTGTTCCCTCGCTGGCGCCCCTCAGCGGAAAAACACTCAAACGGCTTGTGCTTGGGAATGCCAGTGTCAAGGATACGGCCGCCTTGAAAACGATCACGGTTGCCTCGCTTGACTTATCAGGATCAAAACTATCTCAGGGAGTCCTGT
>CAYHEL010000132.1:0-6915 GCA_964355415.1 uncultured Verrucomicrobiota bacterium
ATCGATAGTCAATTGGACAAGGAATCAAAGTGAAATGGCGTTCACTATCTATTCTAAGGGCTGATGAACTTGATTCTTTTATATCCTGATGATTTTGTGCGGGAGGGGCTGGTGTCGCTTTCGGGGCGACGGGCTGTCCATGTGCGTGAGGTTCATCAGGCCGATGTCGGGCGACGGCTTCGTGTAGGGATCCTAAACGGCAGGGTCGGAGAGGGGATCATCACGGAGCGGGAGGGCGACCGCCTGTCACTGGAAGTCACCCTAACCGAAGACCCGCCTCCGCCACTCCCGGTGACGCTCCTGCTGGCCATGCCCCGGCCCAAGTGTTTTCGCCGGATCCTCCAATGCGTCACCGCCATGGGGGTTAAGCGTATTGCCTTGTTCGGCGCCTGTCGTGTGGAGAAGAGTTACTGGAATAGTCCCTGGCTTGAGGCGGATGCACTGCGAGAGCAAATGGTGTTGGGATTGGAGCAGGCACGGGATACCGTGTTGCCGGAGATTACCCGGCACATGCTTTTCAAGCCTTTTGTGGAGGATGATCTCCCGGAACTGACGAAGGGATCGCGATGCTGGGTGGCCCATCCCGGCACGAGTCGCACGAGTCCCGCCGTCCTTGGCGGACAGGTTTCTCTGGCCGTGGGGCCGGAGGGTGGGTTCACGGATTATGAGCTGGAACTCCTGCTCGCTCATCAATTTGAAAGTGTGTCGCTGGGACCGCGTATTCTGCGCACGGAACACGTCGTTCCGGCGCTTTTGGGCCGCTGGTGCGGTTCAGGCCCTTGAACTTTTAGGGACTTGATTTGGAGTCTGCGGAGAAGGGCTAATCGTTCTTGTTATTAGCCCGGGGTATGTTTATGATGCAGGCCATGAAAACAACTAAATTGCTTTTTTCTATCGGGGTCTTGTTGACGGTGTTGTCGGGCGGGGTCATGGCGGCGGGGGCGAACGGGCTTGATGTGGGTGTCCGTTATCACACCCAACACTCGGTCTTCTCGGAGCTTCCGTATGCGGATGGCGACTTAACCTATGAGTTGGGATATGAAATTCATGATGAGAGCGGGTTGTTGCAGTTGCTGTGCGGGTTCACGCCGGAATTTGCTGATCGGAGTGATATCGATTACGGAATCACCCCGGAAGCCAATCTCTTGTTGACGGACGGCCTCTTTCAGGGTGGCCTGGGCATCCTCTCCACCTATACCAAAAATTCAGTCGGCAAGGACGGGTGGATGGACTTGTATTGGCAGTGGGTGCTGGGATTGAACGTTCCGCTCGGAAGCCGTTTGAGTATTCAGGCCAACGCCTTCTATGTCTTCGAATCCTGGAGCCGGTTGAACAAGTTCGCCTTTGACGATGTCGAATTTGGCGGTTCTCTCACCCTTAAGTTCTGACCGCTGTTTGATGTCCAAAACAAACACCAAGGTTGCGTCGGCGCTTCGGGATCTTTCGGCAGCCCTGGCCCGCCTGGGCGGGGAGCCGTGTTATGAAGTTCTCGCCACGTTGTTGACCGCTCCCGAGCGTGAAAAAATTGCATTGCGGTGGAGATTGGTCTGCCTGTTGGAACAGGGGGTTACCCAGCGGGCGATTGCCTCGGAACTGGGCATCAGTTTGTGCAAAATCACGCGCGGATCTCATGAATTGAAATACGGCCCCGAATCGTTCCGGAAAGCGGTTCAAAAGGCCGTGGCCCAGGGAGCGCCCCGGACTACACATCAGAGAACGGCGAAAAGGTAGGAATCATGTTTAAGTCGGTTTCCCGCAAAGTGGATTTTCCAGCCCAGGAGAAGGACGTTCTGGAATTCTGGCAGGAGAGGCACATCTTTGCGCGTTCGCTCGAACAGCGCAAGGGTGCCCCGGAGTATGTGTTTTATGACGGCCCCCCTTTCGCCACCGGACTTCCTCACTATGGGCATCTTCTGGCCGGCACCATCAAGGATATCGTTCCACGCTACCAAACGATGCGGGGACACTATGTCAGCCGTCGCTTCGGGTGGGATTGCCATGGCCTTCCCGTGGAGTACGAGGTCGAGCAGGATCTCAAGATCAGCGGCAAGCGCGAGATCGAGAAGATGGGTGTCGACGTGTTCAACGAGCGGTGCCGGAGTATTGTTCTGCGCTATACTCGCGAATGGCGCGAGGTGGTCACCCGCATGGGCCGCTGGGTTGATTTCGATGATGACTACAAGACCATGGATCCAAACTATATGGAATCCATCTGGTGGGTTTTCAAGGCGCTCTGGGAAAAGAACCTGATATATGAGGGGCACCGGATCGTGCCGTACTGCCCGCGCTGTACGACCCCGCTGTCCAATTTTGAGACGAATCAAGGCTATGCCGATGTCCAGGATCCGGCAGTGACCATCCGGTTCAAGGTCAGTGGGCAGGATAACACCTATGTGCTGGCCTGGACAACCACGCCCTGGACCCTGCCGTCCAATATGGCGCTGGCCGTGGGCAGGGATATCGTCTATCTCAAAATCAAGGACGGCGAGGACCTCTACTACCTCGCCAAGGATCGGGTCGCCGCCTACTACAAGAAGGGCTCCTCCTTCGAGGTTCTGGAGGAGGTCGCGGGTTCCACCCTGGTGGGGTTGTCCTACGAGCCGCTTTTCCCGTACTTCGCGAACTTCAAGGCCAAGGGGGCTTTCCGGGTTATTGCGGCGGATTTCGTTTCCACAGGGGACGGAACGGGCGTGGTTCATATCGCGCCCGGTTTCGGCGAGGACGACAGCCGTGTCGGGCAGATCGAGACGTTGCCGGCGCCCTGTCCGGTTGACGAGGAAGGCCGCTTTACCGCCGAGATCGGAGACTACCAGGGGCGATTTGTCAAAGAGGCCGATGCCGACCTCATCAAGCGTTTGAAACAGGAGGGAAAATTGATTCACCAGGGGGTGATCAATCACAGTTATCCCCACTGCTGGCGCTGCGACACCCCGCTGATCTACCGCGCGATTTCGGCGTGGTATGTGCGTGTTGAACACATGCGTGATCGCATCCTCAAGGCCAACAGCCAGACGAAATGGGTTCCCGAGCACCTCCGGGACGGGCGTTTCGGCAAGTGGTTGGAACAGGCTCGTGACTGGAATATTTCCCGGAACCGGTACTGGGGCGCTCCGCTACCGGTGTGGCGCAGTGATGACGGCAAGGAAGTGGTGTGTATCGGGTCTGCCGCGGAACTGGAGGCGTTGTCGGGCCAGAAGGTCACGGATCTGCACAAGCACTTTGTGGACAAGATCGAGATCCCCTCGCGCGAGGGAAGGGGAACGCTTAAGCGCATTCCCGAGGTGCTGGATTGCTGGTTTGAAAGCGGAGCCATGCCCTACGCCCAGGCGCATTACCCGTTTGAAAACCGGCAGCAGTTTGAGTCCCATTTCCCGGCGGATTTCATCGCGGAGGGCCTGGATCAGACCCGCGGGTGGTTCTATACATTGACCATTCTGGCCACGGCGTTGTTTGATCGGCCGGCCTTCAGGAATGTCATTGTCAACGGGTTGGTGCTCGCCGAGGACGGTCGAAAGATGAGCAAACGTCTCAAGAACTATCCCGACCCGACCTCCATGATTAACCTGTATGGGGCGGATGCGCTCCGTCTGTACCTGGTCAATTCTCCCGTTGTTCGGGCGGAAGACCTCCGTTTTTCCGAGGCCGGCGTCCAGGACTTGATGAGGAATCTGCTGATCCCGCTGTGGAATGCGTACGGGTTCTTTGTGACCTATGCCAATGTTGACAACTGGGCGCCGGACACCAGAAGTCAGAATTCAGAAGTCAGTATTCAGCAGGAAAATCTGCTCGATCGGTGGATTCGGAGTTCCCTGGAAACGCTGTCGGCGAAGGTGACGACGGCAATGGACAACTATGACCTGCAGAATTCGGTGAGGCCGTTTGTGCGCTTCATCGAGGATCTGACCAACTGGTATATCCGTCGCAGTCGCCGCCGATTCTGGAAATCTCAGGATGACGCGGACAAGGCGCAGGCCTATGAGACGCTTTACCATGTTCTGTTGCAACTGTCCAAGATTGCAGCGCCGTTCATTCCATTCATGAGTGAGGCCCTATACCGGAACCTTCGCACGGCCGCGATGCCGGAGTCGGTGCATTTGTGCGATTTTCCGCAGGGGGACAGCCGGCGGCGGGATCCTGTTTTGGAATCCCGGATGGCGGCGGTGATGACCGTGGTGGCGCTGGGAAGGACGTTGCGTTCGGCACACGACCTCAAGGTGCGCCAACCGCTCCAGACGATGCATGTGGCCTGTCGAAATGCAGAACTGCTTCACAGTATCTCCGAGTTGAAGGACATCATTCTGGAGGAACTGAACGTCAAGGAGGTTCAGTTTAGGGCGCATGAATCCGACTTTGCCACGCTGAAAGTAAAGGCGAACTTTGCCCGCCTGGGCCCGAAACTCGGATCGCTGGTTAAGAAGGCATCCGGGGTCATCGCGGCGCTGAAGAGCGAGCAGGTGGAAGCGCTTGTGGGCGGTGAGTCACTGACGGTTACCGTCGAGGGGAAGAACGTGGAGTTGGTTTTGGACGACGTGATCATCGAGCATCTGCCGCGTGAAGGCAGTGTGGTGGCGGCGGAAGGCGGCATTGTGGTGGCGCTGGATACGGCCCTGACCCCCGAGTTGGTTGAGGAGGGGATGGCCCGTGAACTGGTCAGCAAGATTCAGGCCATGCGCAAGGCGGCTGATCTGGAAGTCACCCAGCGTATCCATGTGCGCTTTGTCGGGGATGAGGCCGTGCAGGCCGCCGTGATGAAGTTTAGGGATACCATCATGACCGAAACCTTAAGCCTTTCGTGTGACCGTGTGGATAGGACGGAACGCGAGCCGACCCCTTGGGATCTAAACGGGCATTCCTGCGAGATTGAAATTTCGTATTAATCCCCTTGACTTTCCGCCCGGTTGTTTCTATACATAGAAACATTATGTATCCCAATGAAACAACCTATGCGGGACTGGCGCGCGACTATGACATCGTGCCGGTGGTCAAGGAAGTGCTCGCGGATATGGAAACGCCGGTCTCCGTTTTACAGCGGTTTATGAACCGGGAAAATGCCTTTCTCCTGGAAAGCATGGAAGGCGGCGAGAAGTGGGGCCGGTATTCCTTCGTCGGGATTGATCCGCGTCCTTTTCTCGAGGTGGATCACCGCAAGCCGGGCAACGGACTGGAGGAGATCCGCCGGATATTCAAGGGCGCGCGCGTGGCGACGGCGCCGGGTTTACCCCGGTTCATCGGCGGCGTCGTCGGGTTTATCGGCTATGAGGCCGTGGGCGAGTTTGAAACCATGCCCGAACCCAAGGCGGGACGGGACGGAATGCGCCTGCGCAGCCGTTTTGTCCAGGCTGACCGGATGATTGTGTTTGATAATGTCCGCCACACCATCAAAATCGTGGTGTGTACCCGGCCCTCGGAATCACCGTCTCCGGAGGCGGCTTACCGCCGTGCCCTATCCGAGATTGAGGGGATCGAGCATACCTTGAATCAGCCGATGGAACCGGTTCACTACGCGGGCGGGACGGAGGTTCGATTTGAGTCGAATATGACGAAGGATGAATTCTGCGGCATGGTGGCGAAGGCGAAGGAGTATATCTATGCCGGCGACATCATTCAGGCGGTTCTCAGTCAACGTTTCAGTGCAAAGTCGGATATTCCGCCCCTCTATCTGTATCGGGCCCTTCGTCTGTTGAATCCGTCGCCTTACACCTTCTTTCTTAAAATCGGCAGTCAGACACTCGTCGGGTCGTCTCCGGAGGTGATGGTTCGCCTGACCGGAAACCGGGTCGAATTGAGGCCCATTGCCGGAACTCGCCCGCGCGGGTCAGAGGATGCCGCGGATCGCGCCCTGGCGGATGAACTGCTGTCGGATGAAAAGGAAAAAGCAGAGCATGTGATGCTGGTTGATCTGGGACGCAATGACATCGGACGGATTGCCGAAATGGGCAGCGTCCAGGTGACCGACTACATGGTTATTGAGCGTTACAGTCATGTGATGCATTTGGTGTCACATGTTCAGGGAGTGCTGCGCAAGGAGTTTGACGCGTATGATGTCATCCGGGCGACTTTTCCGGCAGGCACGTTATCCGGCGCCCCGAAGATCCGCGCCATGCAGATCATTCATGAACTGGAGCCCGAACCACGGGGAGCCTATGGGGGAGCCGTGGGGTATGTGGGATATGACGGCAACATGGATCTGGCGATTACCATCCGAACCTTGGAGGTTGGTGGAGGGGTTGTTTCCGTTCAGGCGGGAGCCGGGGTCGTGTATGATTCAGATCCGGTGAAGGAATATGAGGAAACCTGTCACAAGGCGCGCGGGATGCAGAAGGCGGTTGAATTGGCGGCGCACGGACTTGACTTGAGTGGAGAGGCCTAATGATCGTGCTCATTGATAACTACGATTCGTTTACGTACAACCTGGTTCAGGTCATGGCTTCAATCGGGGCCGATATCAAGGTGTTCCGCAATGACGCCATTACGGTTGAGGGGGTGGAGGCGCTCCATCCGGCGGCCGTGGTGATCTCGCCGGGCCCCTGTACGCCGAAGGAGGCGGGGATCTCGGTGGCCCTGATCCAACGCATGAGCGGGCGGATTCCGGTGCTGGGGGTGTGCTTGGGACACCAATCCCTGGGCGTGGCCTTTGGCGCCACGGTGTCGAATGCCAAGCGCATCATGCACGGCAAGGTCTCGCCGGTGCGGCATGACGGTCAGGGATTATACAAGGGCCTGGGCAATCCTTTCCAGGCCGGACGGTACCATTCACTGGCGGTCTTGAAGGACACGCTGCCGCCGGAGTTGATTGCCGATGCGTTCAGCGAGGATGACGAGATCATGGGAATGCGCCACGCGACTCATCCAACCTATGGTGTGCAATTCCATCCCGAGTCCGTCCTGACACCATCCGGGAAGAAGCTTCTCAAG
>CAYHEL010000133.1:0-6870 GCA_964355415.1 uncultured Verrucomicrobiota bacterium
CCGCAGGAAATTCACTTATGCGGAAGTGGGTACCTCGCCCGGCTTGTCAACCTGGACTGTTCATGAAGCAGGCGCTTCTTATGACTCGTTTTCAGGGGTAAAAACTGGCCTTTAAGGTCCGTAATCAAGTTGATATAATGTGCATTGCTTTGCGGCACAACAACTTGACGCGGATAGACCACGGATGCCATAAACAGGATCGGGACCAGTCGGCGAAGGATTCGCCGGCCAGCGATGAAGGGAGACAAGGATGAAGAATGAACGACGAGTTGGAGTTGCGGTGTTGGGTATCACGGTGCTTGGGTTGACGGGGGTGCTGTGCGCCGCCGAGGACCCGGCGTGGAGCGCGTTCGATAAGGCCGAAGGCGACCTGAGAGGGTTGGAATCCGAGTTACGGATCAACAGTGACGCCCTCGATGCGTTCCGGGAAGGCGTTGCGGTCAAGCGGGCTTCCGAATTGGCGGGTCTGCGGAAGGCGCTGGCGGAGGCGGAGAAGGGCGTCGCGGCCGCCCATACTCAGGCGGGCCTGGACGAGCCTCGCACGAAACTGCAGGCGGCTCAGGCCGCGCGCGACGCCAAGGTGGAGTCCCTGGCTACTTCGGCACCCACGTTTCGGGCGACGAAGCAGAAGCAGGCCGAACTGAAGAAGGGCATCGATGACAAGATCGCCCGGATCGACAAGTTGACGGCCGACGAGTTGCGGGAACTGGCGCGTCTGCGCATGGAAGAGCGTGCGATCGACAAGCACCTGTACGGATCCAGGCGTGCGTGGTGGACGCGCGGCGAAGTGGCGGCCGGGTATCAGGCGGCCGACGAGGCCTACAGGGCGTACGGTGCGTTGTCCGGCAAATCCGACGCTCTCAAGCAGGCGACCGAACGCGCGAAAGCCGCGCGCCAGGCGCTGAATGACGCCGTGGCCGCACTGCCGCTGGAGGGAGTGCCCAGTCAAGCGCTCCAGGCGCGCCGTACCGAACTGGAGGCGCAGACGGCGGCGCTGAAGGAGAAGATCGTGGCAATGGAGAAGAGTCTGGCCGAGGGGAAGACCGTCACGGTCACGGTCAAGGAGCCCGATCAGAAGACCAAGAAGGAGGAAGACAAGAAGGTGTCGCTGTGGCTGCCGCTTAAACACGACTACATCCGGGGCATCATTGTGGCGCATCCGATGATTGGCGGTCTCGCCACGTCGCGGCCCATGCGATTGGCCGCTGCCCGGGAGGGACTGGGCATGTTGGTGGCGGATAACTTCCTCATCGACGGCGGGGGATCGTTGGCCGCGCTCGACGCCTTGTTCGAGAAGTTTGCCGCCGCGTCGGGACACCCTGAGTTGCGGGGCGCGCCAGTGCTGGTGGGCGGCTTGTCGGCCAGTGTGCTGGGCACGCGGAATATCGCCTGCGTCACACCCTCGCGGGTATTCGGGGTTGTGCAAGCGGCCGGCGGCAACATGCACCAGATGCCCGACGGCGGGCGGGGCATGGTGGAAGTTCCATTCCTGGCCCAGAATGGCGAATTCGAGTGGTGCGGACCCGAGGGTGGGGGCCATTCGAGCGGCAAGGCGGGCATACGCCTGGAATACGGCAACCAGACGCAATGGCTCATGGTCCGCGAGCAGATGCTTCGGTTGTGGCGGAACAAGCATGAGCACCGCATGAGTCTGGTGGTCGTGCCCAACGCCGATCACGGCGGGTGGGACGTCGGGTTGACGGCGCTTTTTGTGCGCAAGGCGGCGCAGTACCGGTTGCCGAAGGAGAAGAGGGACGGCAGCACGCCGGCCGTGTGCACGCCGCTGCCGGCGAACAAAGGCTGGCTGACCGATGCCGACCTGGATCACCCGAAGCACACGCCCGCTCCCTTTGATTCCTATGCAGGCGACAAGAACAACGCCTTCTGGCATTTCGACGGGGAGATGGCGCAGGCGGTGTACCAGTACGAGCAGAACCGGTTCATTCTGCCCGATCCGACCAAGGACAGTCCCGTTCCGGTCGATTGGCCGCCGGCGAGGAAGTGAGTTCGATGTGAAAGAGACGCGAGTTGGAAGGGATGCCATCGTTGGGGGATCACGGGGTCACGGGGTCAGATTACCTGGTGTCCCTCGACCCTCTCGACCCTCCGAGAAATCAGAGTTGGAATTGAGGCCTGCGACTGTTACTCTGCGACATAGTTGAGGCGGCAATGGACGCCTGAAAACAGGGGGACTTATTATGGCAACGACCTCATTGAATCGTGGTTTGATCGTGGCTTTCGCCGCCGTTGGAATCAATCTCATCCTGGGGGCGCTCTATGCGTGGGGCGTTATCGGGAAAGCTTTGGTCATGCAGTGGCATTGGACCAAGACCCAGGCGGCCTTGCCGTTCACCGTGTCTGCGGCCGCGTTTGCGATCATGATGATTTTCGCCGGACGGTGGCAGGATAAGATGGGGCCACGCGTGGTGGCTCGTGTGGGAGGAATTCTCTTCGGGCTGGGGCTTTTCAGTTCCGCTTTTGCCACGACTCCAACCACGATGCTGGTCACCTTCGGCCTCGTCGGCGGGATCGGCATCGGCTTGTGTTATTCTGCGACGACGCCACCCGCGATCAAATGGTTTTCGCCGACGCGAAAAGGGTTCATTACGGGAATTGTCGTGAGCGGGGTTGGGCTCGCCGCCGTCTACATCTCACCGTTAACCCAATTCCTGCTCAAGACCACGAGCATACCCCGGACCTTTATGGTTCTGGGGTGTTGTGCGATCATTCTGATCACAATCCTCGCGCAATTCCTCACGAATCCACCCCCGGGGTATGTACCGCCGGTTGCCGCAACCCGAGGGGGTGCGCCAACGAAAGCGGCTGTTGCACGACGAGATATAGACTGGCCTGAGATGATCCGGAGTCTGGTCTTCTACCGGCTCTGGGCCATGTTTGTTCTGGCCGCCTCGGCAGGTTTAATGATCATCGCCCATGTCGCCATCATCGCCCAGAAGCAGGCGAGTTGGAGCTGGGGATTCGTGCCTGTGGCGACGTTGGCCATATTCAACACGATGGGCCGTTTGATCAGCGGTTCGATCTCGGATCGCATGGGTCGCACCCAGACGATGGTGCTCGCGTTCACGCTGCAGGCCGTCAATATGCTGGCCTTTTCACACTATACCACTCCGACCCTGCTGGTGTTCGGTTCGGCCTTCACCGGGTTGTGCTATGGCACCATCTTCACCCTGATGCCTGCGGCAACGGCCGATTTTTATGGCATACGCAACTTGGGGGTGAACTACGGACTTGTCTTCACCGCCTTCGGCGTGGCGGCGGTTACGGGACCTGTCCTGGGCGGAATGATCTGCGATAGCACAGGATCCTACGCCTTGTCCTACACGATTTCCGCCGTGATGCTTCTGTCGGCTGCAGCCCTGGCTTTGACGACCCGCCTGCCTAAGATCGACGCACCGGAACAGGCCTGAGGCCCCATGGCGGATTAACTCTTACGGCTTCCACTGAATAGCCTGAGGGTAACCGTTCCATCAGTATAGTACTGTTGCCAGACAACCTGATCCCTTGGCGCTCCGATTTTTGCGTGACTTAAGGGGGGCGTGTCTATAAAAACGCACCATGAAATGGCATAATATCAACATCAGTCGCCAGCAGCTTCGCCTGCTCTCCGAGGCGGTTGGCGATCTTCTGAAGTCGCCCGTGGGATTCAAGGCGCGCCTTCTGGTGGCCGGACTGCTGCTCCTGATGCTGGGCCTCAACGGGCTGAATGTCATCAATAGCTACGTGGGCCGCTATTTCATGTCAGCCATCGAACACCGGGACTATGACGGGTTTGTCCGCTTTGCCTGGCTCTTTGTCATCGTCTTTGCCGCCTCTACGGTTGCCGGCGCGTTGTTCCGGTACTCGGAGGAACGTCTTGGCATGCTCTGGCGGGAGTGGCTGACCCGCCGTATCGTCGGGGTCTACATCGAGCACCACCTCTATCTCTGCATGGGCCGGGGCGATACCCTGAGCAATCCGGACCAGCGCATCACCGAAGACATCCGGCAACTGACCACCGCGACGCTTTCCTTCGTGCTGATGATGCTCAACGGCACGATCACCGTATTCTCGTTCTCCGGCGTCTTGTGGTCGATCAGTCCGAAGTTATTCATGGTCGCGGCGGCCTATGCCTTCGCCGGTTCCATTCTGGCTATCTGGCTGGGCAAACCCCTGGTGCGGCTGAACTACCAGCAATCCGATTTCGAGGCGAATTTCCGGGCCGAACTGATCCATACCCGCGAGGACGCGGAGAAGATCGCCGCTGGCGGGAAGGAAGCCGAAACCCGCAATCGAATCTCCGGGCACCTCGACAAACTGTTCGGGAATCTTCGTCGTATCATTACGGTCAACCGCTATCTCAACTACTTTACGGGCGGCTACAACTATCTGATCCAACTCATTCCCGTGGTCATCGTCGCTCCGCTCTTTATCGGGGGGCAGGTGGAATTCGGTATCATCGGCCAGTCCGCGATGGCCTTCTCCACCCTGCTGGGTGCCTTCTCCCTGATTATCACCCAGATTCAGGCCATCTCGTCCTATGCGTCAGTCGTCGTGCGGCTCAGCGAGTTCTCGGATCAGGCGGAGCAGTGCGAACAGAAACTCCATCAGGCCGAAATTGGCGACGGGTTATGAACAAGCCAACTTCTGCGGATATCCCGTTCCGCGCGGCCAGCCCATCGGGCGTAAGCCTCGAGTTGAATGCGAATGGCTCCGTCCGGCGGATGGATTGTGGCGATATCATGGTCAATCTCTTTCTCGGCAACGAAGCCGAGGGTGGTCCGGTGAACCTCCACCTGCGTCGCCTCGGAGTGAAGGCGGAATCGATTCCCCTGCTGGGCCCCGGTAGTCCCGCCTCGTTCCAAACCGGTGACCGGGGCATGAGCGCCTGCGGCTCTTGGGGTGCTCTGGCCTTCCGTCTGCGGCTGGTGTTGGCGGAGTCCGCTCCCGCATGGTTCTGGCACGTGGAAGTTGAAAACACGGGTTCTGAGGAGGTCGCCTGCGATTTGATCCATACGCAGGACATTGCCCTTGCGCACTACGGCGCGGTGAGGCTTAATGAGTACTATGTGTGCCATTATGTGGACCATACCCCGCTCGAACATCCCCGCATCGGCGCGGTGGTCGCATCGCGACAGAACCAGTCGATGGGCGGACGGTGCCCCTGGGCCGTTATCGGATCGCTTCGGAACGGCGTGAGTTTTTCGACAGACGCCCTGCAGTTCCACGGTCTCGCCACGCGCGCAGGAGGAACTCCCGTCGCCCTGATGTCTGGACTGGCCGGCAAACGGTTGCAGCATGAACATGCGTTGGTTGCCATTCAGGACGAGCCGTTTGTCCTGGGGCCAGGGGCGAAATCGCAGCGCGGGTTCTTTGGTTGGTTTCAAGCGGATAAGACCACCCCAAGCGCTGCGGAAGATGTACGCGTGATCGATGCCGCTCTGGCTTTGCCGGAAGCCGTTTACCCGACATGGCCGTCGGAACCGGCGGGGCCAAAGCCCGCAGTCAGCCTTTTCGCCAGCGCTCATCCGGTGGAGGCACTGGATCTTGATGATACGGAGATGAACCTGCTCTTTGGTTCAACCCGGCGCCATCCGGAGCGGGATGGCGGGCGGCTGTTATCCTTTTTTACCGGCGGGAATAGTCATGTGGTGCTCCGCGCGAAGGAACTAGAGGTGCTTCGGCCCCATGGACATCTCCTGCGCTCAGGGGGATCGCTCACGCCTGATGAGGCTGCGCTGACCTCCACCGTGTGGATGGGGGGCGTATTCCATTCGATGGTCACCCAGGGCCATGTGAGTATCAACCGCTTCCTTTCAACCTGTCACAGCTATCTCGGACTTTTCCGTAGTCATGGTCAGCGGGTCTTTGTTGAAGTCGGCGACACCTGGCGCCTGTTGGGCATCCCCTCAGCCTTTGAAATGCACCCGGACTCCTGCCGCTGGATCTACAAGCACCAGGAGGGGCTGATCGAAGTCGTGGCTTCAGCACCGGCTGACCGGCATAAACTGCTCCTAACCCTGTCGGTCCTGAAAGGTACACCGGTTCGATTCCTGATCTCTCACCATATCGCCCTTAATGGCGATGATGGCAGTACTTCCGAGCCTGTGCTGTGGCAACCGGAGGGCCATTCTGTATTGGTTCGAACTGTGCCCGATAGCGACGTGGGGCGCCGTTTCCCGGAAGGCGGATTTGTCATCGCGCCCTCAGAGAGTACGCTTGTGGAAAAAGTCGGCGGTGACGAACTGCTATTCGCTGATGGCGTTTCGCACGGCCAGCCGTTCCTGTGTTTCGTGACGGAACCCACATCGAATGCGGGGCTGACCATCCAGGGGCGGCTGGTTGAATCCGCCGACGGGCACGGCGGGGAGTTTTGGAATTCCATCAATTCAGGCATGCGCATCTCCGCACCCCGGATGAGTCCCCTGGCAACGGCCGCGGAGCGGACGGGCGATATCGTTCCCTGGTTCATTCATAACGCACTCGTTCACTACCTCTCCCCGCGGGGCCTGGAGCAATACTCGGGTGGCGGCTGGGGTACGCGCGATGTCTGCCAGGGACCGGTGGAATTGCTGCTCGCATTGGGCCGTTTCGAGCCGGTCCGGGACCTTCTCTGCCGGGTCTTCAGGCAGCAGAACCCCGACGGTGATTGGCCGCAGTGGTTTATGTTTTTCGATCACGAGCGCAACATCCGCCCGGTGGATTCGCATGGCGACATTGTCTTCTGGCCGTTGCTCGCCCTCGCCCAATATCTCCAGGCCGCCGGCGACGCGAGCCTGCTTGAGGAATCCCTGCCATTCTTCCACCCGGACGGGGATTCGGTGGCAGGGAAGGCAACCATTCTTGAGCACGTTGACTGTGCCTTGTCTTTGA
>CAYHEL010000134.1:0-6868 GCA_964355415.1 uncultured Verrucomicrobiota bacterium
TGAAGTGGCGTACCTGGCAGGGATCGAACCTGCAACCTTCTGATTCGTAGTCAGATGCTCTGTCCAATTGAGCTACAGGTACACTTTATCTGAATCGGGCGGTGACTATACGCATTCCCCCTTTTTTTTGCAACCCTCTATCCAAGATTCTTGGTATGCTCCTCACCCGAGGAGAAAAGGCCATGAGTGATATATCGAATGAGATCGAGACCGTTCGCAAGGAATTCGGCGCCCGATTATTGATCCTTGGACACCATTACCAGAGCCCCCTGGTGCTCCGCCACGCGGATGTCACGGGCGATTCCCTGGAACTCGCCCGCCAAGCCGCCGCCAGCCGGGCGGAACGCATTGTTTTTTGCGGCGTTCATTTCATGGCCGAGTCGGCGGATATCCTGACCACCCCCGAACAGACTGTCTATATGCCCGAGACCGCCGCGGGCTGCCCCATGGCCGCCATGGCCGATGACTATCAGGTCGAGAAGGCCTGGTCATTCCTGCGGCGGCAGGGCGACGATTGGGTGCCCGTCGTGTACGTCAACAGCACCGCCCGGATCAAGGCCTTCTGCGGTCGCGCCGGCGGCAGCGCCTGCACCTCAAGCAACGCCGCCAAGGTCTTCCAGTGGGCCTTTTCCCGGGGGAAACGCATCTTCTTCCTCCCCGATATTCATCTCGGAGTCAATAGCGCCCACGACCTCGGCATCCCGGATGAACAGACGGCCATCTATGAATACCAGAAGCCCGACGGCGGCCTCACTCCGGATGCACTGAAAGATGTCAGGGTCCTCGTCTGGGGCGGTTTCTGCCCGATCCATGTGAATTTCACCGTGGCCGATGTTCAAACCGTTCGCACCAACTGGCCGACCGCCAAAATCATCGTCCACCCCGAGGCGCCCAAGGAGATCATCCGGATGGTCGATGCCCATGGCTCAACCTCACAGATCATCAAGTATGTGCAGGCCGCTCCGGCGGGCTCAACGATCGTCATCGGCACGGAATCGCAACTCGTGAAGCGGCTTGCCGAGGACTACAAGGACCGCCTGACGATCAGGATGTTGCGCGGCTCGTTCTGTCCGAACATGGCCAAGACCAACGAACAGAATCTGCTCCGCCTCCTCAACGACTGGCCCGACCGCAATATCGTGCGGGTCGCGGCCAACCTCATTCCCGACGCGAGACTGTGCCTGGAGCGGATGCTGGCACTGTGAAGAACGCCTCTTTCAACCTTCAGGCCCCGTACAAACCTACCGGCGATCAGCCGCAGGCGATTGAGGCCCTGTGCCGGGGATTGGAGACAACAGGGGGCGCCTCCCGGCGCTTCCAGATCCTCGAGGGGGTGACGGGATCAGGAAAGACCTTCACCATGGCGAATGTCATCGCCCGTTACGGCAGACCCACCCTCGTGATCTCACACAATAAGACTCTCGCCGCCCAGTTGTACTCCGAGTTGAAAAACTTTTTCCCCGACAACGCCGTGGAGTATTTCGTCAGTTACTACGACTACTACCAACCCGAGGCCTATATCCCCCAGACCGACACCTTCATTGAAAAGGACTCCTCCATCAACAAGGAGATCGAGCGCCTCCGCCTCTCGGCCACCAATTCCCTGCTCTGCCGCGACGATGTCATCATCGTGGCCTCCGTCTCCTGCATCTACGGCCTCGGTTCGCCCGATGATTACCGGCAAATGATTGTCGAGGCCCGCGTCGGCGAGCCCGCCGATCGCGATGAAATCCTCAGGAAACTCGTCGATATCCAATACACCCGTAATGATTATTCGCCCGAGTCCGGCACCTTCCGTGTCCGCGGCGATTCCGTGGATGTCTTTCCCTCCTACTCCACCAAGGGGTTGCGACTGGATTTTTTCGGCGACACCCTGGAGCGCGCCCAATCGTTCGATGCGGTCAGTGGACATATCGAGGGCGCCATCGAGCATGTTGTCATCTCCCCCGCCACCCACTTCGTGATGCCGTACGACAAGATCGAGGGCGCCATCGGGAATATCCTTGCTGAAATGAAGGAGCGCATCAAGTGGTTCGAGGCCAACGGCAAACTCCTGGAAGCCCAGCGCATCAAGATGCGGACGATGTACGATATGGAGATGCTCAAGGAAATTGGATTCTGTTCGGGCATTGAGAACTATTCCCGGCATTTGAGTGGTCGCAAGGCGGGAGAGAAACCCGCCACCCTGCTGAGTTATTTCCAGGGCGAGTTCCTCACCATCATCGACGAATCCCATGTGAGTCTCCCCCAAATCCGGGGCATGTTCAATGGAGACCAGGCCCGCAAAGGTGTTTTGATCGAGCATGGCTTCCGCCTGCCGTCAGCCAAGGATAACCGTCCCATGAACTTCGATGAGTTCCTCGGGTCGGTCGGCCCCGTAGTCTTCACCTCGGCCACCCCGGGCCCCTACGAGCGCCAGGTTTCACCCCCGGCCATCCCGCAGTTGATCCGGCCGACCGGACTGGTCGATCCGCCTGTTACCGTGCGCCCGCTGGGCAACCAGATCGACGATGTCATGGAGGAAATCCGCGCCCATGCCGAAAAGCACGAGCGTGTGCTGGTGACGACACTGACCAAGCGCACGGCGGAAGATCTTACCGATTACCTCAAGTCGCTGGGCATCAAGGTTCGCTACCTGCATTCCGACATCGACGCCATCGAGCGGGTGGAAATCCTGCGCAGTCTGCGTAAGTCGGATTTCGACTGCCTGATCGGGATCAACCTGCTTCGCGAGGGACTGGACCTTCCCGAGGTCTCACTGGTGGCCGTGCTGGATGCCGACAAGGAGGGGTTCCTGCGCTCCGAAACCTCGCTCATCCAGACGGCAGGCCGCGCCGCGCGGCATCTGGACGGCAAGGTCATTCTTTACGCCGACAAGATTACCGACTCCATGAAGCGGATGATGGCGGTAACCGAGGCGAGGCGTACCAAACAGTTGGAGTATAACCGCGTCAACCACATCACCCCACAGAGCATCCAGAAAGGCATCCAGGAAAGTCTGGCCATCGTCTACAAGGGCCGCGAGATCGAGGATCTGGTGGCAAAGGAAAGCGGAGTCGACTATGACATCCACGCCACCCTGCGCGAGATGGAAGCCGAGATGGTGGAAGCCGCCGATGCCCTGGAGTTCGAACGCGCCGCCATGCTCCGCGACCAGATCAAGGAACTGCGCCTGGCATCCGGGGTCCCCGGCGAAACGCCCGCCGCCGACAAGCCAACTGGCAAGAAGAAGCGCGGCCAGACAACTCGCTACCCCTCCGCCCGCCGGAGGAAGTGAAGAGCGAAAACCTCCCATCTCCCCGCTCCAGGCTCCACGCCATATCCCCTTGCCATTCAAAATAACCAATGCTAAACGTGTTGAGCATGAGATCCTCCCCTACCATTCTCGATGTCGCCAGGGCGGCTGGCGTCGACAAATCCACAGTCTCGGTTTAATTTTTTTATTACAATAGACTTCTCAAAGGTTATTGTTTATCATTTGCAAATAAATGGACCTTATAAGGGCTTTAATGACTATTCATCAAAAACCAGAAGAATGGGCGGCCGAACTTGGACGACACCTGCATGACCTGCGATTGCGCCAGAACATTGATCAGCGGCAACTTGCTGACCGGGCTGATGTGGCACTGAATGCAGTCAAGAACCTGGAAGGCGGGAAAGGCTCCACCGTCATTTCCCTCATAAGGGTATTGCGCGCCTTGGGTCGAGAGGAGTGGCTCAGCACGCTGGCCCCACAAGTTTCCATCAGTCCATTACAGATGCTGAAAGCCAAGCATGTCCGGCAACGGGCTTCAAAGAGAAAGGCAACATCCCATGTTTAAACCGGTTCATGTCATCGAAGTCCGGGCATGGGAGCAGACTGTCGGGGCCGTGGCTTGGGATACGCGACAGGGGCATTACGCGTTTGAGTACGACCCTGCGTTCATCAAATCAGGCATTGAACTTGCGCCGCTTACCATGCCGCTATCCCAGGCGAGCGCTCCTTTCATTTTTACCGATCTTCCCGAACTGACTTATAAGCGGTTGCCCGCCCTGCTCGCCGACGCCCTGCCGGATGATTTCGGTAATGCACTGATCGACGGTTGGATGGCCAAGGAAGGGGTTGCGCGTTCTCACATCACCCCGCTGGATCGTCTGGCCTATATGGGAAAGCGCGGTATGGGCGCACTGGAATTCCGACCTGCACGCAGTCCGGCCGGAACCAGCCACATGGCTCTTTCCCTCGCCCAACTTGTGGAGAGCGCACGCCTCGCCGTGCGGGGAACGCTCGACTCCGAGCACCTGACTGATGCGGCGTTATCACAGATCATCAAAGTGGGCACCTCGGCAGGCGGCGCACGGGCCAAGGCGGTTATCGCGTGGAACCCAACTACCCGGGAAATTCTCGCCGGCCAATTCGATGTCGATCCGGGTTTCGAACACTGGCTTCTGAAATTCGACGGGATGGGTGCTGACAAAGAACTGGGGGGGACTCAGGACTACGGACGGATCGAATACGCTTACCATCTGATGGCGACCGCCGCCGGCATCGCCATGTCGCCCTGCCGATTGTTGGAGGAGAGCGGTCGAGCGCATTTCATGACCAGGCGCTTTGACCGCGATGGAAACCGTAAGCATCACATGCAGACCCTCTGCGCCATGGCCCATCTGGACTACAAGCAGAAGGCCAGCCATGATTACAGCCAACTCTTCCACACCCTTTCCAGACTGCAACTCGGATACGAGGCGAAGGAAGAAGCCTTCCGCCGGATGGCTTTCAATGTGATGTCCGCCAATTGCGATGACCACACCAAGAACATCGCGTTTCTGTTGCGCGAGGATGGACAGTGGCAACTTGCTCCCGCCTACGACGTAACCCACGCCCACAATCCTGACGGCGAGTGGACGAACCAGCATCTCATGTCGGTAAATGGAAAATTCACCGGCATCACTCGTGCCGACCTGCTGGCCGTGGCCGACCGGTTCGGCATCGGCACCGCATCCAAGGTTTTGAAGCAAATCAGCGAAGCGATTACGGCATGGCCGGACTTCGCCTCGCGTGCCGGTGTACCCGCCCTTGAAACGAACAGAATTCAAGGACACCATCGCCATCCGTAACATCGGAATCAGACGACGCTCAAGTCTGGTTCAACGCGGGCTGGGAGTTCTAAACAGCAGATTCCCCGCCGTCCACCGTCTCGATCCCCGCTTCGTCATCCTCGGGCTCGACCCTGGTGGCGGCCACCAGTTTGTCGCCGGCGTCCAGATTGATCAGGCGCACGCCCTGCGTAACGCGACTGATTGTCCGGACATCGGCCACCGGCATGCGGATCATCTGGCCCTGCGCCGTGATCAACATGAGCGCATCGCCCTCCTGCACCGCATGGGCGCCGACAATCGGGCCATTGCGGTCCGAGGTGCGGATCGTCATCAACCCCTTGCCACTGCGCTTCTGGACGCGGTATTCATCGAACCCGGTGCGCTTGCCGTAACCGTTCCCGGTACAGACCAGGAACGTCGCACGGGGATCCACGATCTCCAGCCCGACCACGCGGTCGTCATCGGCCAGCGTAATGCCGCACACCCCCCGCGTATCACGGCCCTGGTCGCGCAACTCGCCCTCGTTGAAGCGAATGCTCATGCCCTCGCGGGTCGTCAGCACAATCTCGTTATGCCCCTCGGTCTGCTTCACGCCGATCAGCCGGTCGCCCTCATCGATGGCGATGGAAATAATCCCGGCGCTGCGCGGATTGCTGAACGCCGCCAGATTCGTTTTCTTGACGACGCCCTTCTCGGTGGCAAACACAATGAACTGGTTCTCGGCGAATTCGCGGACCTTGACCATCGCGGCAATGGTTTCGCCGCTCTGGACATTCAGCAGGTTCACCAGCGCCTTACCCTTGGATGCGCGTGACGCCTCGGGAATCTCATAGACCTTCTCCCAGTAGACCCGACCGGCCGACGTAAAGAAGAGGATATAGTCGTGGGTATTGGCCACAAAGAGGTGTTCAACATAATCCTCCTCCTTGGTTTCCATGCCCGCCACGCCCTTGCCCCCGCGCCGTTGCGCCTTGTAGGTGCTCACCGCCGTGCGCTTGATGTACCCGGTGTGACTGATCGTGATCACATAACCGCGGTCGGCGATCAGATCCTCAATGTTCACCTCGCCCTCGTCAGGCACCAGGCTGGTTAGACGCTCGTCGGCATATTCCTTGCGGATCTGGATCAGGTCAGCCTTGATCACGGCAAAGAGTTTATCGCGGCTGGCCAGCAGGTCGCGCAGGTACGAGATCAACTTGATCAACTCCAGGTATTCCGCCTCGAGTTTGTCGCGCTCCAACCCCGTGAGCTGGTACAGGCGCATATCCAGGATGGCGTTCGACTGGATTTCACTCAGCCCGAATTTCGACATCAACTGGGCCCGCGCGTTGTCGCGATCCTTGGAACCACGGATGATCTTGACCACCTCGTCGAGGTGATCCAGGGCGATCTTCAGACCCTCCAGGATATGGGCGCGCGCCTCGGCCTTGTCGAGTTCGAACTGGGTACGCCGGCGGATGACATCGTAACGATGATCCAGATAGGCCTCCAGGAGTTCCTTGAGCGTCATGATTTTCGGACGGCCATGATCGATCGCGAGCATGATCGCGCCAAAGGTCGTCTGGAGTTGGGTGTGCTTGTAGAGATTGTTCAGCACCACCTTCGCCACCACGCCGCGCTTGAGTTCAATGACAATCCGGATGCCGTCCTTGTTCGACTCATCGCGCAGATCGGAGATGCCGTCCAGTTTCTTTTCCTGAACCAGATAGGCGATGTTGGTGATCAGGGTGGCCTTGTTGACGGCATAGGGAATCTCGGTGATGATGATGCTTTCCTTGCCCTGCTTGCC
>CAYHEL010000135.1:0-6865 GCA_964355415.1 uncultured Verrucomicrobiota bacterium
ACAGGTGTATCTGTCACAGACCCGGATACGGTGGCGGCTACCCCTGACTCGCGTTGGCGGGTCAAGAGCTATACGAGTACCGGAAGTATTGTCCCTGCCAGCGGAAGCGGTGTGTCGTCGATAACCCCGTTCAACATCACCACGAATACAACACTCGTCTGGAATTGGGCGAAGGAATATAAGCTCACCTATACGAATGTTGGATCGGGTTTTGGAACGGTCGTGTTGAGCGATTATGGCGTCGGCGGTTGGTACACCAACAACCAGGTGGTGACTTTGACGGCGACGCCAGCCAGCGGGAGTTCATTCACGGGCTGGAGCGGGTCGATCACCACGAACTCCCCCAGCATCACGGTGACCATGAACGCAGGCAAATCGCTGTTTGCCAATTTCGGGCCGGCGGTGGTGACGCTGGTCCCGTTGACGATCGTTTCTACGAACAAAAATGGCGTAAATGTCGGTGAGCCCTGGCCGACTTACGGCACGACGAACTTTGTCCAAGGGTCGAATCTTCGGCCTACTGTCACTTCGCCGTATGTTCTCAACCCGCCGACGGAACGTGTGATTGTGGACAGCTATACGGGAACCGGGGACGCTCCCAGCGGGTCGGGGGGCAGCGCGTCGAGCTTCACGATCAACTCAGCCAGCTCTTTGAAATGGAATTGGCATTCCCAGTATCTTTTGACAATCGAAATCCATGGCGATGGGTCGGTGTCACGTAACCCCGGCGGGGATCCGTCAGGGGGCACCACCAACCTTAGTTTTTGGTATGATGCGGGGACGACTGTGAGCCTGAACGCGGCGTTGATGGGGGTCAGTAAATACTTAACTTGGGGCGGTGGTGTTCCGGTCAGTGGGTCGGCCAATACCAGTGTGATAATGACCTCCAACAAGACGGTATCGGTCACTTTCACCGAGCAGGCTTTGGATTCAGACAACGATGGATTGCCTGATGATTGGGAGCGGGAATTCGGGTTGGATTACACCAAGCCGGATGCCTCCTCCGGGAAACCGACTGATGGCGCCCTGGGCGATTCCGGCGCTTTTGGTGACCCGGACAATGACGGCCTGCCGAACCTGCTGGAGTACCAGATCACGCACATCCTCTATAGCAATCTGGTCAGTGGTGTCGTCGAATGCAATCCAGCCAATGCCGATAGCGACGGAGATGGAATCGATGACGGTTACGAATACTACAATATGCTGCCGCAGAATGTAGTCATGGGGACACCCGGGTCCCAGACCAATGCCCTGGCGGTGGTGAATCCCCGTGGGATCTACGGACCCGACGGCAATCCTGACGGCGATTGCCTGTGGAATACGCAGACGGGTTATGTCGATTCCAACTCACCGCTGACGACGATTATGGAATATGTCGGCCCGGATGGAATCGTGCCGGCCACCTGGGATACCCCGATGAATGTTGGGGTAACCAACGGGGGTGGAACATTTGTCATCAGCAACGTGTTCCGGAAAGTGTTGAATCCGCTCGATACGGATGACCAGAGCTCCTCCGACAGCACGGACTCCGAAATTGCCAGTTTCAATACCCATGGCGACGGTTTCGACGATGGTTTTGAGTATACCTGGGATGTCTGGCAGGGACAGTATTCGGGCGATCCAATTGGAGATCCCTTGGGCCGCACGATTCCGCAAAGGTTTGGGGTTGGTCCGGCACCGACGGCTGCCGCAATAGGAGACATTAACGGGGATCAGAAGAATGATCTGGCTGTCTGCAATTATAACTACGGTGATGTTGGTGTCTACTTCAGCTCCAACAACCTCTTGTTTTTACAGACCAAGCGGTATCCGGTGGGGGTGGGGCCTGTAGCCATCGTGATGGGCGGTCTTCATACGGCCACCAATAACACAAAGGGCGACCTTGTGGTGGTTAATAAACTGGGAAACAGCGTTACGGTTCTGTTGACGGATCCGACGAATGTCTACAATTCAGTGACCTATCCGGTCGGCCCCAGTCCGGTCTATGCGGCTTTGGGCGACTTCAACGGTGATGCGAGCCTCGATATCGCGGTGGCCAACTCCGGCGATGGAACCATATCGATTCTGACGAATGATACCCTGGGCGGGTTTGCCTCCTATGCGACGATCCCCGGCGTCGGGACCCCTTCATGCATTGCGGCGGGTTCCGTATTTGCCCCGGCGACGACCAATACCCTCTATCAGGATCTTCTGGTGGCGGATACCGCCGGATCCCAGATTCGGGTGATCCGGAACACGGCGGGGGTCTTCGCCCAAACCGCCCCTATTGTCATGCCCGGCCGCCCTTCATCCATCGTGATCGGTGACTTTGATAGAGATGCTGTCAATGATTTCGCGGTCACCATCTTGAACAACGACGTCAATTCCCTGCAGGCCTATCGTGGTCAGGGCGCCGGGGCCTTTGCGTTCAATCAGCGGCTGTGGTGCGGAGAGAAGGCCAGTCCCCTGCATCTGGCGGCGGGCTATCTCGACACACAGCTGTCCAATGATCTGGATGTTGCCATCGCCTCGACCTCCAATAGTACCGGGCGTATTTTCCTCGGAAGCCGGAATGGCTCACTCATTTCCGCCTCATCCGTGACCCTCCCGAGCGCGCCGGTCTGGGTGGCGCTGGGCGATATCAATAATGACGGCACGAATGATCTTGTCTTTGTATGCCGCGATCAAGATTTTGTCTCCATATACACCGGCTTTGGCAATGGGAGAATGGGCGCCTTTGGCGACTTGGCCACCGCAACAACCCTGATCGACCGCCGGTTCAATCCCCACAAGATGCATCCCCAGGAGCCGGATGGTGGCAAGGCGGATTACGACCTGATCTACAAGCCGACCGGCGGCGTGGGCGGGTGGTTCACGGATAACCTGGAGTACCATGCCTGGGATATCGGGTTATACTCGAACACGATCATCCGGACGGAATATCCGAATCTGCCCCGCTGCACGAATCCCTTCCTGTGGGATACGGATGGTGACGGGATGCCTGATGGCTGGGAAATTGTCTTCGGCTACGATCCTTGGAACCGCAATACGGATGGCCCCACGTACACCGATGCCGAGGCAAACCCGGATGGGGACTGTTATGCCGTCAAAGGCGACTTGATCCATCACGCCGTCTACCTGAGTCTGTATGATTCGAACGATGTCACGCTGGCTTACCACGACTTTAATCCTAGCTATGGGTGGCAAGGGCCGGGATTCGTCAACCGGCTGGAGATGTTGGGCGGGCGTGACATACCGGCTGTAGTTCCAGATGATCCGAACGACCGTTCCACGAACCCGAAGCTGGTCGATACCGACAAAGATGGGATGTGGGATGGTTGGGAGCATTATGTGGGGTTGAATCCAATTGATCCCGAGGATGGCGGAGCGGATCCGGACGGCGACGGCCTTTCCAATGTCCAGGAATTCCTCTGCCCCGGCACGCTACTAAGCGACGGCTGGACGTTCACGAATGGTGGAGTCTCCGTGACGGGGGTCCTCACGCCAGCCCAGATAGCCGCGATTCAAGCCAATATTTCCTTTGTCACCGGCTGGAAGAACAAGGGCACGCCAACCGATCCGTTTGATGCTGACACGGATAGTGACCAGATTCCTGACGGAGCCGAAATGGCGGCTTTCAATTACATGGGTGCCGTGAGCGCTCCGGTCATGATAGGGAGCAATACTGTGGCTGGAATCAGTACGGTCACTTATTTGGGCGGAGGCTTGTCGCCCAGCACGGCCGATACGGATGGAGATGGCCTGCCCGATCGCTGGGAGGTGCAATACCAGGGATCCATCATCGTCACCAATGCCGGCGGGGGCGGCGATGGGATGAATGGCGCCCTGGCCGATGCGTTTGAGGATTACGACGGGGACGGCCTGTTGAATTTCCAGGAATACATGACCGGCGCGATTCCGCACTGGCAGTATCGTAATAATAATGGCGATATGTTGTGGCAGCAGGGGTTGGGTCTTTATGGGTATGACCCCTTCAATTTCTTCGATGAAAGACTATCTACCAGTCCAGCCTACCCGAATGGCGATAACAATGTGAGCTATGGCGGGCGCCGTCCCAAGTACTGGGACCCCCACTACTCGATGCCGTCGATCGAGAAGGGTGAAGAACCACCACCTTGGAACTTCCTGACTGCGGCCACGCCGCCGGATGGGGAAAGCCTGTTTTCCACTACCTCTCCGATTTATTCTGATTCGGACTGGGATAGCATGGATGATTACTGGGAAGTCTATCATATGCTCAATCCCTGCCGCGGGGTGCGGGATCTTGTGAGCACCAAAGTTCTTGGGCTTGATGCCTATGAACCCTTTGACTTGGACATCCAGGCTCATCCGTGGGTCAACGGGGACTGGGAAACGGATTCCGATCAGGACGGTCTTCCCAATGTCTATGAATCGATCCAGGCAGCTTCTCCCGTCCCTTCCTACTACCATACGGATCCCTCGCCCTATTGGATGAGCGATATAAGTTATGACCAGAGTTGGGCGAATCTCTATTATTGGAGTGGCTTTAACTTTGGCATGAACAAATATTATTATTGGTTCCGCCCCTATTTTCTGGAACTGGGCAGTTCCGCCTTCCCGCAGTATCTGTTCGATTTTGAGATGAACGAAGGCTTTGATACCGATAATGACAACATCGGGGATCGTGCTGAACTGGTTTCAAATGCCTCCAAGCCCGGCAAGACCGATCCCTTGGATGCAGGCGACCCCATCAAGCGGCGCGCCCTCTACTTGAACGGCAATGCGGCCGCCCGAACCTTTATGGGCACGATTTTCGGCTGGAATCAGATGCGTATGTTCACCGTGGAGGCCTGGGTTCGGCCGTCAAACCCGATTTCAGGAGCCGAGCAGGTTATTGTTGAGCGCCCCGGCTTTGTCGCAAACGGAAACCCGATGGGCTACGCCAGCGGCATCCGCCTCAATTTCCGCTTGGGTCTGGATCCCAATGGCTGCCCGTTTGTCGGCTACAACGGCGGTGGTTATGACACGCTCTTTGTTGAAGCCAAGTCAGGTTCAGCCCTGGCCTTGAAGGCAAACCAGTGGACGCATCTCGCGGGTGTTTTTGATGGCGAAAGCAGTAAATTGATACTTTATGTGAATGGCCAGATGGCGGCAATGACGCCTTCCGGTGAAATTCCCTTCAATGGCCATTTTGGTCCGGCCCCCACCAATACGGTGGGATCCGGAACCTTCTGGCAATCGATAACCAACATGCCCATTATCGTGGGTGCCCGGGAAAGCAATCCAGATGGCAAAGTCAACGGCTCCACGATTCTGGTGACTTCCCTGGCTGGCACGGTTAATACCGACCCAGCCCTGGATCATTATTTTACCGGGTGGGTGGATGAAGTCCGGATCTGGTCCGGCGCCCGTTCCCAGTCGGACATCAAGGGTAACCTTATGCGCCGGTACACAATGAAGGATGTGACGGAGATCAACGCATCACGGGACTCCACTGCCGCATTGCTGTATGCGTACGGCTTTGACGACCTGTCAGATCCGGACCATAGTGGTGTGGCGCCTGCGGGGTTTGAGTTGCTGACAGGATATCCTAATTTCGGCACCCCCTATGCGGCCATTAACTGGTGGGCTACGGCTCCCGACCGCTCGCGTGTTTACAACGAGTATCGCTACCTGCCTTGGATCGAGAACCTGTCGAGTCATACTCCGAGGACTCCTCCAAGCGATTCGACGATAACTCCAGTCACCAATATCGTTGTCGTCGGCGGAGTGACCAACTTCGTCGTGGCATTTCCGAATACGTCCAATCCCTATACCTTCCAATACCGGACGCAGACAAAGACGGCGGTCCCGAATGAAGCCCATCCCTACCTGACGGCCTCAGATGGCCTCTACGGTGATCTCCTGCCGCTGCGGTGGGCGCAGGGGGATGAGGATGTGGCGTTGTGGGATAACGGTACAGTGCCCGCCCTCACGCCCTACGACAGTGATGGGGATGGGATGCCCGATGATTGGGAAGTGGCGCATGGGCTGGATCCGCGTGATGGAACCGGGGATAATGGCGCCGTGGGCGATCCTGACGGGGATGGTCTCAACAATTTCCAGGAATACCTCTGCGGGACTGATCCCTGGAATACTTCCACCGGGACTTCCGGTCTTCAGGATGGGATGCAGGATGCCGATGGGGACGGATTGTCGAACCTAAATGAAATTAATCTCTATCACACCAATCCCGGCCAAAACGACTCTGACGATGATGGCGTTGGGGATGGCGTGGAGCTGAATCCGCTGGTCATGAAGGCGGACGGGCGTGCCATCACGAGCCCGACGGATTCGCGCAGCCCGCTGGTGCAGCGCTCGATGGTGCTGGACGGGACGGGGTACGCGATGCCGGGCGCGCTGGAGGCCGGCGACGCGGACCGTCTGGACCTGAATGCGGGGACGAATGCCGTGGCGTGGACTCTGGAGGCGTGGGTCAACCTGCAGGCGGGTATGCAGAGCGGGTCGGTGGTCAGGCGCACGACGGCCGGCGGACTGGTGGCTTACGAGCTGGGCATCGTTTCCAACAAGCCGGTGGTGGCGTTCATGACGGAGACGGGGCGGCGGTACTTCGCGGGAGCGAATGTGGACCTGGCCTCGAATGTCTGGACACATCTGGCCGGTGTGTGGGATGGCGCCAACAAGACGCTGCAACTCTTCGTGGACGGTGTGGCCTTCCAGGCTCAGCAGTGCCTGGAGGTGCCGTCGCAGGGCGTGGGGACGACGGTGATCGGCTCCGGGCTGACCGGGACGGTGGATGAGATCCGGGTGTGGAGCCTGGCTCGCAAACCCACTGAGATCCTTGAGTCGCGCGATATGGTGGTGAACACGCCGTCGCTGACGAGCGGGATGGTGGCGCACTACC